>JBEBGK010000495.1:0-3797 GCA_040081515.1 Chthoniobacteraceae bacterium | reverse complement strand
CCCGGAGCCAGTCGCCCCGGCGACACCAGCCCCCGCGCCGGCATCGGCGACTGCGGAGGCTCCGAGATCCCGCCCGCTTTATATCCCGCGGGAAGTGGAAGCTTTCCTGAGGGCCGCGAACATCCCGATCCCGACCGAGAAGCCCCAGCTCGATGCCATCATGGCCGCGATGACCGGCGCGAAGATGGCCGCCCAGCAGGCGACCGTCGCGAATGCGTCCGCGCCACAGGCCGAAGCCCCCGCACCCGCGCCACAGCCCGAACGCCAGCGGCAACAGGGACCGCACCAGAATCAACGCGGCCAGCGGCATGGACACCAGCAGCAGCCGCAACGGCAACCGCAGTCGCAGCCACAGTCACAGCCACAGGAACAGGCGCCGCCTGCGCCAAGACCCGAGCCGGAGCCGGATGAAATCGTGGATTCCGAGGGATACTGCGAGATTTCCGGCAAGGGATTCGGTTTCCTTCGTGATTCAAAACGCTTCTTTCAACCGCACCCCTCGGATGTATTCGTAACGCCCGAAGCCGTGAAGCGCTACGGTCTCCGCGACGGTCAGTGGCTGAAGGTCGAGGCCCGCAAGAGCCATCGCGGCCTGCAGATTCACCGCGTCCTCACGATCAACGATCAGGATCCCGAGAAAGCGAAAACATGGCCGTCCTTTGACGACCTCACGACCATCAGCCCCACGCAACGGCTCAAGCTCGAGACCGTCCCCGACCGCTTCACCACGCGCATCATCGACCTGATGACGCCCGTCGGCAAAGGCCAGCGGGGGCTCATCGTCGCGCCGCCGCGCACCGGCAAGACCACCCTCCTCCATCACACCGCCGAGGCGATCGTGAAGAATCATCCCGAGGTGAAACTGATGATCCTCCTCGTGGACGAACGGCCGGAGGAAGTCACCGACTTCAAGCGGAACATCCCCGAGGCGGAACTGTGGGCCAGTTCCAACGACATGGATGTGAAATCCCACACCCGCATCGCGCAGCTCTGCATCGAGCGCGCCAAACGCCTCGTGGAATCCGGGCGCGACGTGTTCATCCTGCTCGATTCGATCACCCGCCTCGGCCGGGCGTTCAACAACTCCATGGGCGGCGGAGGACGCACCATGTCCGGTGGCGTGGACAGCCGCGCGCTGGAGATCCCCCGCAAGATTTTCGCCGCCGCGCGGAACACCGAGGAGGCGGGGTCACTCACCATTGTCGCCACCGCACTCATCGAGACCGGCAGCCGCATGGACGACCTCATCTTCCAGGAGTTCAAGGGCACGGGCAACATGGAGATCGTGCTCGATCGCAAGATCAGCGACCAGCGCGTCTATCCCGCCATCGACATCTTCCAGAGCGGCACCCGCCGCGACGAACTGCTCGTGCCCGAGGAAGCGTTGCACAAGATCAGCGTCATCCGCCGCGGCCTGGCCGGCCACAAACCCTTCGAGGCCATCGAGCGCCTGCTGTCGTTTGTGAAAAAATTCCCGACCAACGCGCAGCTTCTCCGCGAGATCCCGGGTTAATCCGGATCCATTTCCTGCGGCATGGGCGTGTTCGGGAGGCGCAATCGGACACGCGTTCCTTTGCCAAGGGCGCTCTCGGCTTCCACCGTGCCGCCGTGCGCCCTGGCGATGTGCTTGACGATGCTCAGCCCCAGCCCCGTACCTCCGACTTCGCGGCTCCGCGCCTTGTCCGCCCGGTAGAATCGCTCGAAGATGTGCGGCAGATGGCTTGAGAGGATCCCCGTGCCGGTATCCTTCACCCAGAGTTCCGTGAATTCCCCGGTGCTTGCGCCCCCGACCGTGATCGTCCCGCCTTCCGGCGTGTACTTCAGCGCGTTGTCCATGAGGTTGTTGAAGACCTGCCCGAGCCTCAGTCGATCCGCGCGCAAGGTCGCCATCCCCTCGGCGGCATCCACCGTCACCGCCACGCCCTTCTTCCCCGCCGCCAGCATCCAATCGCGGGCGGTCTCCGCGAGGAATGCGTTCACGTCGATCGGCTCGATTTCCAGCTCGTGCGGTTTGGATTCCAGCCTCGCGAGGATCAGCAGATCCTCCACCAGCGCATTCAGCCGCCTCGAGTGCCTCGTGAGGATCGCAAAAATCTCCGCCTGCTGCTTGCGCGGCATGTCGGGCGAATCGGAGAGCGATTCGATGTAGCCCTGAAATACCGCGAGCGGCGTCCTCAGCTCATGGGACACATTCGCCACGAACTCGCGCCGCACATCCTCCAGCAGTTTCAGCCGGCTCACGTCCCGGAACATCGCAAGCGCCGCCGTTTCGCCCGCGGCGTCCCGCATCGGGGCGACATGGACCGCGAGAATGAGCGGGCTCCCGCGCGCGCTCAGCTCCAGCTCCGCCTCCTGCGGCTGCCCGGTTTGCTGCGCCCGCGCGACCATTTCATCCACCGCTGGTTCGCGCAGGAGTTTGAGCAGCGGCCGGTTGATGACCGGCAACTGCAGATCAAAGAGCCTGCACACTGCGGGATTGGCCAGGCGCACCGCACGCCGGCTGTCCACGACGAGGACTCCCTCCTGCATCGAGGAGAGGATGATTTCGAGATTCGCCTCCGCGCGCTCGCGCTGACGCTCAAGCTGCTCGGCTTCCTTGGCGGCCCGCCTGTCCCGCCTTTCGAGCAATGCGATCCTGCGACGGACGCGCACCTCCCTCACCGCCCAGGCGATGAGCGTGGCGGCGAGCAGAAGTCCGGGAACCCAAGGCATGCGAAGACGAGTCTAGGTCCAGAGCGGCATTTTGCCCGCGAAAAAACCGGCCTTACGAAACCTCGGTCATCCGGTAACCGAAACCGCGCACCGTCTCGATGTGCCGCGCCGCCTTGCCGAGCTTGTCCCGCAGCCTGCGGACGTGCGTATCGACGGTCCTCGTGTCGATCGCGCTCTCGTAGCTCCACACATCGTTCAGGAGAACATCGCGGCTCTGCACCCTGCCCCGCCGCTCGATCAGGGTCACCAGCAATTTGAATTCGGTCGCCGTCAGTTCAAGCGGGCGGCCCTTCACGCTCACTTCGTGCCGCGTCCGATCCACGACGATCTCGCCCAGCTCGATCGTCGCCGATTCCTCCGGCTGGCCCGATGCGCGCCGCAGGACGCCCTGGATCCGGAGGACCAGTTCGCGCGGGCTGAACGGCTTCGTCACATAATCATCCGCACCCAGTTCGAGCCCCACGATGCGGTCCACCTCCTCCGCCTTCGCCGTGAGCATGATGACCGGAATCCCCTTCGTCTCGGGAGCGACCTTCAAGGCCTTGCAAACGTCGAGCCCGTGCATTCCCGGCAGCATGAGGTCGAGCACCACCAGCTCGGGCAGTTGCTTTCTCGCCATCTCCACCGCAGCCGGCCCATTGGACGCCTCGATCGGGACAAAGCCGGCATTCTTCAACGCCGCGCAAACCAGCGCCCTCACATCATCCTCATCCTCGGCGACCAGTATTTTCCTGGAGTTCGTCTTGCTCATAAAAATCCCGCACATACTGCCCCCGGGTTGGGTGACATCAAGCAGCGCAATGTCACAATCCTGTGAAAATCCAGACGCCTCCGGCAACCGGACATCACCACATCGAGGGGGGCGCCGCCCGCCCCGGCTGGCTTACTTCAATTCGGCGCCGGTGTTCTGATCGTGGATGGTGAACTTTTCGTGATGATAGGCCGGGTCGGGGCGGAAGCTGAGCCGGCCGGCGTATCGTCGCTCGATCTCCACGAGGAGCTGCTCGTCCTCCTTCCGCAGGCGTTCGAGCACGTGCGGATGAAGGACGACGCGGACCTCGTGGATGTCCACGTAGTATTTCATA
>JBEBGK010000494.1:0-3798 GCA_040081515.1 Chthoniobacteraceae bacterium | reverse complement strand
GACTCGGAGGAATCATCGGAGTCTGGCGGACGCCTCAGGCGCCCTCGGAAAAGGCGATCTCGGAAAGGCTGCCGAATCATCGGGCGCCGACGCTCCTGCTCCAGGGCCTCGGCCTGATCTTTGGCCTGGTCGGTGCCGGCCTGCTCCATGTGATGCTGATTCGTCCGATGTTGAAGGAAGCCGCCGCCGGGGACTGGCCGACCGTCCCGTGCGAGATCGTCTCCAGCCGGCTCGGATCCCACCGCGGAAGCAAAGGCGGCTCCACCTACTCGATCGACATCCGGTATCGCTATGAATTCCGTGGAAAGGAATACACCGGCACCCGTTACAATTTCGAAACTGGATCGAGCAGCAGCAGAAAGTGGCGCGCCGCGGCCGTCGCGGAGTTTCCGGCGGGCAGGCGGACGGTGTGTCGCGTCAATCCCGCCGATCCCTTTGAAGCCGTGCTGAGCACCCGCGCCTCGCCGGATCGATGGTTCGGCCTGTTTCCCGCGATCTTCCTGGTCGTCGGGTTGTTCCTTTTCTTCAAGGCACCCGCGATGGGCGGAGGCCGCAAGGGCCGCGGTCCGGGCGGGTCCGGCGCCGTGCCCGCGCCCGTGCCCCTTCGCGGCGGAGGAGGCGTAGTGGAACTGAAACCCGCCGTCCCGCCGCTGACGGGCTTTCTCGTGATGCTCGTCATCGCACTTTTTTGGAACGGCATCGTCTGGGCGATCCTGCTGAGCCTTGGGAAGGGCGAATGGTTCGGCCGCATTTTCGTGAGTCTCTTCGCGCTCATCGGCGCCGGATTGATCGCGCTGGTGATTTACCAGTTTCTCAGCCTGTTCAATCCGCGCCCGATCCTCACCGCCAACTCAACCGCCATCCCGCTGGGCGGAACGCTGGAGGTGCACTGGCGGTTCACCGGCAACGTGCGGCGGCTCACAAAACTCACGATCTCCCTCGAAGCCCGCGAGGAGGCCACCTATCGTCGCGGGACGACCACGACGACGGACCGGAACGTCTTCGCCACGCTCCCGCTCACCGACACCACCGATCGCGGACAGATGAGCAGCGGCACGGCAAAGGTCACAATTCCCCGCGAACTCATGCACACGCTCACCGCGCCGAACAACAAGATCCTCTGGACGCTCCGTGTCGCGGGCGACATCCCGAAATGGCCCAATGTGAGCGCGGAATTCATCATCACCGTACTGCCCGCCGAACCTGCCGTGCTTCCCGTTGAGGAGCCCTCCGGAACATGATCCGCCTCGGCCTCCGCGAAAATTTAACCGCATTCCGCCCCGGGGAAATCATCGAGGGCGCGGTCCTCTGGGAATTTGAAAAGGCCCCCGACGTTGCCGAGGTCCGGCTCCTATGGTTCACGCGCGGCAAGGGCACGGAGGACGGCGAGACGGCGGCGACCGTGAAGTTTGAGAACCCGACCGCGGGCGACACACGGCAGTTCAGTTTCACGGCGCCGAACGGGCCTTACACTTTCTCCGGCACGCTCATCGCGCTGATCTGGGCGGTGGAATTTGTCAGCAAACCCGGCAACGCGTTTGAGCGGATTGAAATCGTCATCGCGCCGGAAGGCCGCGAGATTCTGCTGCCGAATATCGAGCAGTCGAAAATACCGGGTCTGCAATGGCGGCCCGCCAGTTGAGGCCGGCTTTCCCTTGCGGTTGCGCGCCGTGTCCGGTAAGGGCGGCACATGCGATTCGACCCACCGAAGTTCCCGCCATCCATGGCCGCAGCCCGGGACGGCCGGGTCGATCCGCACGCTCGAACTCCCGCCCGCCTGTGACCGCCCGCGAAAATCCATTCGCAACCTGCCATCTCGAACGCATCCCGTTCCGCTTCCCGGCGGGCGCGGACTGGAAGTCCGTGCTGAAGCGCCTCGAAGAGCTGCACTGGTGCGCCAGCTTCGTCGGCGGCCATGGCACGGGAAAGACCACGCTCATCGATCAACTCATCCCGCATCTCACGGAACGCGGCTTCGAGCCTGTCGTCTTCCGTCTTCAGACCGAGAGCGGGATGAAGGAGAAGGATCGCCTCGCCGACAAATTGCGGGAGGTCCGCAAGCCGGGCTTCATCCTCCTCGACGGCGCGGAACAGCTTTCGACACGCCAGTGGCTGCCCATCCGCGCCGCGGCGAGCGAGGCGGCGGGATTCATCGTCACCGTCCATCGCACGAGCCGGCTGCCCGTGGCGCTGGAACTGGAGACCTCCGCGAAGCTCATCGAAAATCTCGTCGAGAGCCTGACCGGCGGAAAGCTTCCCGATGACGAGGCCGAGGCTCTTTTCCACCGCCATCGTGGAAACCTGCGGGAATGTTTGCGGGAATTGTATGACCGCTGGGCCGGGTAGTGGAGAGGGGTGCGGGTGGGCAACCGAACGCCGCTGCGCGGCCGGCTGTGACTGGTGATTGGTGACTCGTGATACCATCTCCGAATAATAAGCAGACTCGCAGCGCCGGCTGGCGCGTAGCGCCAAAACAACAATAGCCGTGGGCGAGGAGCGAACCCACGGACCAACGATGCAGGGCATGTGCCGCTACGCGGCACTCCTTTGGCCTCGCAAACCGCCGGTGGTTGCGCCGCTGCGCGGCGCGGCGCGACGCCCCGCGATCCGGGGGTTCCTTCGTCACCCCCGGCTATTGTTGTGGCGCACGCTACGCGTCCAACCGTACAGATAATTTCGGGAGATGGTATGACTCTTACGCAGCCCTTTCACCAATCACTCTTCACCAGTGACATCCATCAATACCAGGCGACCGAGCCGGCGCGAAATGCGTGACAGATTCCCCTATTCCTCGTCCGGCCCCCAGAGGTGCTCCTTCTGCCACTTCGTCTCGTAGAGTTTGCAAAGCCCGAGCGCGGGCGCGACTCCGCCGCTGTAAGTCGCAGTCGTCGAGTATTGCTTGTCCTCATCATAGCAGCCGACCGCGACGATCGCGTGATCGAAATGTTCGCTGAGCAGCTCGATCACCTTGTCGAGGACTTCCTGTTGGGCGGCGTTCATGGCTGGAAGATGAAACGCGTTCGGAGCATTTGGGAAGAGGAAAGTCTTTTTCCGTGATGCCGCTTTGCTCCGGCATCGCGAAAACCGCCTCGACGCCCCCGCTCGACGTTCCCCATGCTCGGCGGATGCAGGTTCCGCTTCTCGATCTCCGCGCGCAATACGCCCCGCTCAAGGCCCGCATCATGGCGGAGATCGAGTCCGTGTGCGACAGCCAGGCGCTCGTGCTCGGGCCGAAGACGGAGGAACTGGAGAAGTCCGTCGCCTCTTACTGCGGAGCGAGGCATTGCATCGGCGTTTCCTCCGGCACGGATGCGGAACTGGTGCTGCTCATGGCCCTCGGCATCGGGCCCGGCGACGCGGTCATCACGACGCCTTATACGTTCTTTGCCACCGCAGGTTGCATCAGCCGCGTCGGCGCCCGTCCCGTCTTTGTCGATATCGACCCGGTCACCTACAACATCGCGCCCTCCCATCTCGAGTCTGCGCTGAAGACGACGCCGAACGTGAAAGCGATCATTCCCGTTCATCTCTACGGATGCTGCGCGGACATGGCGGCCATCGTGGCCCTGGGGAAAAAGCACGGCGTTCCCGTGCTCGAGGACGCGGCGCAGGCCCTGGGTGCGCGCCATCCGCTTGGCGGCGCAGGCGCGATCGGCGAGGCCGGATGGTTCTCGTTCTATCCCACGAAAAACCTCGGCGCATTCGGTGACGCGGGGATGGTGACCTGCGCCGACGACGCGCTCGCGGCCAGGATCCGCGCCCTGCGAAATCACGGCATGGAGCCGCGCTACTACCACA
>JBEBGK010000022.1:0-13943 GCA_040081515.1 Chthoniobacteraceae bacterium | reverse complement strand
GATCCACGAGGATGGCGACGATGAGCCGTGGCGGCGCGGCGTGGCCCTGCGGAACGGCGAACGCGAGGAGCAATGCGGCAAAGGTGAACTTCGGAATTTTCATGCGGGGGATTTGATACTGCGAGTCACGCCTACCGTCCCAGCGCCGAGCGAAGGATCGGCTCGAAGACGGCGGCCTGGCGCATGAAGCCGAGATCGTTCGGATGCGAACCGTCCGTGGCACCTTCGGAGTCATCGCCCAGCAGGTCGTCGCCGGGGATGTAATGAAGATTCGTCACGCCTTCCTTTTTCAGCGCCTCGTAGCTTTCGCGCAGCGCCGCGTGGTTCTCGGTGTGAAAAGCGTGGCGGCTGGGAATGATCCACGAGTTGGTGTTCCGGCGATCCTCGACGAGCACGATGGGTGTCTGCGGCCGCGCGGCGCGCAGCATTTTCACGAGCACCGGGCATTTTTTCCGCACGTCGGCCGGGCCCATGTTCGGAAGGCAGTCGATGACGTAGGCCGCGGCGTCGATCTTCCCGAGCAGTTCGCCGACCTCGGCGTCCATTCTTCCGTTGCCTGAAAAGCCGAGGTTGACCACGGGGAGATCGAGGTGCCGGCCGATGATGGCCGTATGCACCATGCCCGGGCGCGATGCGCATGCCCCGTGTGTGATTGAGGTGCCGTAGAAGACGATCGGCTTTGTGCTGCGCGGCGGAAGGCCTTCAAATTTCGCTCCCTTGCCGACGCCGATCTCGAGGGACTCGATGCCGTTGTAGAGCGGGAGGTAGGCGGCGTACTCGCGAAGGCCGGGCGCGAGGTTCGTGCCGAATGACTGCGTGACCTCTTTCTTTTCCGGCCTGGTCACATTCACCCAGCGCCAGCGCCCCTGATCGTCCCGGGCGTAGAGATCCACGCCGCTGACGCCGGTCGCCGGCATGTGCGGCATCGCGATGCGGTCGCTGCGGAGGACGTAGCGCGCGGAGATCGACGTGGCGTCCGTCTTGAAGCGGAACATCATCCCCGCGCTGTCGCGGCTCAGGCCCCACACGGTCGCGGTCACCTTCCCGTCCGCGACGGCGGGGAACCGGTCGAACCACCGCTGCCGTTCCATGTCCGTCCACGCCCGGCCCTCGACGCCCCACTTCTTCACGTCGTGCCAGTCCATCGGCGTGGCCGGCTGCGTCGCAGGCTTTGCGGGCGGGGACTTCTTCGTCTCGGCGGCGAGGTGTGAAACGGACAATACGGCGGCAACGAGAGCGAGAAGACGGGGATTCATGAGGTGGGGCGATGGCGGGACGTCCTTCTGTGCAGGGGCGCGAGGAGTGTCAAACCACCGGATCGGTTTCGCGCACCGGCGGCTGCTGCATTTGCGCGGACTCAGCGGCCCGCGCGTTCCGCATCACTCCGGAAGGCGCGAATCGCCTTCTCCAGATCGCTCGCGATGAAACCGGCGGCGATCTTCCGTTTGATCCCGAATCCGCCGGCCAGCTCGGTCGAGGAGACGAGGCAGCCGTGCCAGACAAGCGTTGCGGGCTTTCCGTTCACCGTGACGGGGACCAGCTCGTAGAGCGCCATGGATGAGTTGTATCCGCTGCTCGCGTAATAGGTGAGGTCGAGGAACTGCCGGCGCCCGGCGGTGCCGCCGGCGTACAGCGCGCCGAGGGCGATGGTGCCGGTCTTGTCCACTTCCGAGAGATCCCAGTAGCTGAGCCGCGGCGTGCCGATGCCCGTCTTCGCGGTGAGCGGAGCGAGCAGCGCGGCGAAATGGCCGGTGATTCGCGGTTCCTCCCGGAGCAGCGTCTGGATTTCACCGCGCGCGTCGTAGGTGCGGACGCTTCCGAGGTCGCCTTGTTGAAAGAAGCGGGTCCATCGCTGGCGAAGGATCGAGACCAGGAATTGACGGATGCTCTCAGCCGTCTGGTCCCCGGGAATTCTCGCGACTTCATCCCGCGCCATTTGAAACTGCTTCGGGTCGCGCGCGGAGCGGAGCAGGACCGCGCAGGCCGCGATATTCGCGTCGAGCCGGAGCGTCTCGAATGCCGCGTCCTTCTCGTCGTGGAAGCGGTGATGCTGGATGGTGCCGAGCTCGGGGTGTTTCGATGAATCGAATGCAAGCAGCGTCTGCTCCGCCACCTCGACCGGCACGTTGACGAGGTAGATCGCCTGTGCGGAAATCCCGCGGTCGAGGTTCATGGAGGCGTTCGTCGTGGTGACGATTTTTCCGCCGGCGAGGATGTGCAGCGGCGGCGGGGTCACGGAACTCCATGGTTGAAATGCCTGCTCGGGCCCGGCGGCGGAGAGGATCGAGGCGAGCACCGGCAGCAGGGCGGTGGCGGTGAAAAGCGGACGCATTTTTTGCCAGTAGCCCCGGCGTCCGATTGTGGCAACGGGAATCCCGCGACGGATGCCGTGCCGGTTCCGCTCGACCGGCGATCGGGAGCCGGAGTAACCAGAGGCGCGGATGCCCCGGGTCATCTTTCACATCGATATGGATGCGTTCTTCGCGGCGGTCGAGCAGCGGGACAATCCCGCGTACCGCGGCAAGCCCCTCATCGTGGGAGCGCCGCCGGATCAGCGTGGGGTGGTGTGCGCGGCGAGCTACGAGGCGCGGCGGTTCTCGGTGCGCTCGGCGATGCCCTCGCGCACCGCGGCGAAGCTGTGTCCGGAGGGCATTTTTGTCCGGCCCCGGATGGATGCCTACCGCGCCGAGTCCGCGCGCATCATGGCCATCGTCCGCGACACCAGCCCGCTGGTGGAGCAGATTTCCGTGGATGAAGCGTATGTGGATCTCAGCGGGCGCTTCATCGGTGCGGAGCAGGACGATGCGATCGAGTCCGCCGTGCCGGTGGCGCGCGAGATGAAGGCGCGGATCGCAGCGGAGCGCGGGCTCACGGCGAGCATCGGGATCGGCGCGAACAAGTTTCTCGCCAAGCTGGGCAGTGATTTCAGGAAGCCGGACGGGCTGACCGTGATCCTCGAGCGCGAGAAGGTCTCCTTTCTCCGGACGTTGCCGGTGAAATCGATCCCCGGCGTCGGTCCCGTCACCGCGGCGGCGCTCGCGAAGATCGGCATCCTCACCATCGGCGAACTTCAGGACACGCGTCTCGATTTGCACGGCGTCGCCGGCTCCTTCGCGCCGGTGCTGAAGGAGCGCGCATTCGGGTGCGACGACCGCCCGATGGACATGAGCGAGGAGCGGAAGAGCATCAGCTCCGAGACGACGTTCCTGCACGACACGCAGGATCGCGCGGTGCTGCGGGCGGCGCTGAAGGAACTTGCGCAGGATGTCGCCGCGACGCTCGAGGGAAACGAGACGGGCGCGCTCACCGTGCAGGTGAAGGTCCGCTATGGCGACTTCACGACGCTCACACGGCAGCTCCGCGTTGAGGAGCCGCTGACGACGTCCGCCGACATCTACCGGCTCGCGTGCTTCCTCCTGGCACGCGACCGACTGGTTACCCGTCCTCTCCGGTTGATCGGGATCGGCGTATCGACGCTCGCGCCGCCGAGCACGCAGCTCCGGCTGCCGATCTAGCGGCGGGCGTCACTCCCAGCGTGAGTTCTTGCAGCCGGTGTACGCGAATACGAGGCCGAGGACGATGTGCGCGAGCAGCACCCAGACGCAAAGGAATCCGCCGGCGGGCTCGGTCTGCGTGACCTGCTTGATGGCGTCGTAGTAGCGCGTGTTCTCCATCGAGCGGATGAAGCCGCTCCAGCCCCAGAAGCTCGCGATGAAGATCTGCGTGATCGCGGCGATGGCCTTCGGCAGCGCGAGCACGGCGCCGCTGAGAGGAAGCTGGAAGCCGACGAGATAGATCGAGAGCAGCGAGGACTGCTCGGCGGATTTCATCCACGAGGAAATCGCGAGGCACACCGCGGTGATTGCGCCGTTCACGAGGATGAGATTGAGCGCCTGCGTGATGAAATCGCCTTGGAAGCCGACGACCATGTTGACGAAGAGCGTCATCCAGATCGATTGCGCGAGGACGAGCACTCCGAGAAAGCTGACCTTGCTGGCGATGTAGGCGAGGGGGCTGAGGCCGGCGAATTTCTCCTTCTCGAACAGGTTGCGCTCCGCGGCGATCTCCCTCGCCGAATTGTTCGAGCCCATTAGGGCCAGCAGGATCACCTGGAACATGATCAATCCGCTGACGAGCGTGCCCGTGCTGGCGATCTTCTTGAGAGCATCGGCCTCCTGTCGCGCGCGGTCGAAGAGCGTGCCGATTTCCGCTCCCGCGAGGCCCTGGACCTGCGGAAGTCCGTCGAAGGCGAAGATGACGACGAGGCACGGGAAGCCGAAAAGCAGCGCGAGTTGCAGCAGCACCTGGCCGCGGTCGCGAAAGAAAAGTTTCCAACGCCGCGCGAGGAGGACTGCGTATTGGACGAGCACCCCCGGGACCACCGTGGGAACTTTCTCCTCGACGGGTCTGGCACCTCCGGCTGCGGCCGATGCCGCCGCCGCCGCGTCCTGTTCCTCGACAATCTTGCGGAGCCGCTCCAGTTCCTCCTCCTCGGTCGGCGCTGGTTTCGCCGGCGTCGCTCCGGGCAGCCCGCTCTGGCTGTAATAAGTCGCGCAGTGTTTCTCCCACGAGCGATGCCAATCGCCCGCCTTGCGTTCGGCGAGGCGCGGATAGAGATCGGCGGGATTCTCGATGCCGAAGTAGTGGTTCAGGAATTGCGGCCCTCCGTGGTAAACGAGGCAGCCTTGGTAGAGGACGATGACGCTGTCGTAGAGCGCGACGTGTTGCAGGCTGTGGGTGACGCTCAGCACGATGCGGTCGTCCTTGCGCGAGAGATCGTCCAGCAGGTGGACAATCTCGTCCTCGCTCTTCGGGTCGAGGCCGCTGGTCACCTCGTCGCAGAGCAGCAGCGCGGGAGAGCTGACCATCTCCATGGCCATCGCGAGCCGCCGCTTCTGGCCACCCGAGAGGAGCGCGACGCGGCGGTCGGCGATCTCCGCGATTCCGACGCTGGCGAGCGCTTTCTCGACGCGATCGTCGAGTTGGCCCGGGTCGAGACCGGCGACGCGCAGGCGCAGGGCGCCATCCACGCATTCCTCCACGGTGAGCAGCTCATGCGCGATGCTGAACTGTGGAACGTAGCCGATCTCATGCGGGTCGAGGTCGCTCTCGGCGACAACATCGCGTCCCTTCCAATGAATGGTGCCGGTGCTGTGCTCGCGGATGCCCGCGATGACTTTCAGGAGCGTGCTCTTGCCGCAGCCCGAAGGCCCGATGATCGCCGCGAAATGCGACTGGGGAAGGCGCACGTGGATCCGGGAGATGAGGAACTGCTCCTGTTCTCCGTCGTGGATGGAAAGTGAGACGTCTTTGAGTTCGAGCACGGGCGGGGTTGGCGGAGGCTTTGTCGGGGAATAATCGGCAAATGCCAAATGTTGAAATCGTGCTTTCATTACAGGCGACCGTCGTTCATCTGGCAACCGCACATGGCCCGCCGCTTTCATTCCGCTCCATCGAATCGCTGGCTGAGGATTTCCGCCTGGACGGTGTGCCTTGCGGCGGGGCTGCTGCTGGCGCTCGTTCTCGGCGCAAGAATCTGGATCAATTCTTACCTGCGGAGCACGGAATTCCGCAGCCGGCTCTCGGAACGCACGGCGGAGCACCTGCGCGCCCGGGTGGAGATCGGGCCGGTGAGTTTCGATGGAACGCAGTTTTTTTGCGACAGCCTCCACGCAAAGGGCGGGGTGGAGGCGAAGTTTTCGGAGGTCACGATCGAGAACATCCGCGGGGAGTTCCGGCTGCCGGCGATGTGGCGCCTGCTTCTTGGTGAGCGGAGATTCCGCGTGGACAGCGTGGATGTGCAGCGCTTGGAGGCGAATTTTTTCGAGGACCGGCTCTCGCTGAATCTGCCGCCGCTGAACAGGGAGGAGCGCATGACGGAGGTGGGCCGCGTGGGTGTGCGTGAACTGAAACTCGGCTGGAACGGCGGCTCGATCTCCGGGCTCGGTGTGACGGCGACGAAGGCGGATGGCGGCTGGCGGATCACCGGCCAGGGCGGCGAGGCGCGGCAGGCCGGCCTCCCGTTGATGGAAATCGTCTCGGTGCGCGTGCTGCACAAGGAACCGTCGCTTTTCATCCACGAAGCGCGATTGCGCGAGGGCGGGGGCGAGGTCGTCGTGACCGGCGAGGTGACGGAGGAGGAGAAGGCGGACCTGCAATTCAAGCTGGCTGGCGTGAGCGTGACGCCGCTGCTGCCCGAGGACTGGAGGGCGCGGTTGCGCGGACGGATCGCTGGCGACGTGCGGGCCGTGATGCCGCTGAAGCCCGGGCCGGCTGCCGCGCCGATCTTCACAGGGAACGCCCGGTTGCAGGAGGGTGTGCTCGAGGCGCTGCCGGTGCTGAACCGGATCGCCGAGTTCACAAAGACGGATCGTTTCCGCCAGATCGCGCTGAACCAGGCTCGCGGTGATTTCCGCATGGATGGCAGCGGATTGAAAGTGACCAACTTCGTCCTCGAGAGCGAGCGGCTCATCTCGGTGAAGGGGCAGTTTACCGTGATTGACGGACAGATCGACGGGACCTTCCAGGTCGGCATCACACCCGGGCCGCTCCAGTGGCTGCCAGGCTCGCAGGAGAAGGTCTTCAACACGATGCGGGACGGCTATGCGTGGACGAACCTCCGGATCAGCGGGCCCGTGAAGACGCCGAGGGAGGATCTTTCGTCGAGGCTCGCGGCAGCCGCGCAGGCGGCGGTCGTGGAGAAAGTGGAGTCCACCGCGACGCAGGCGGTGGGCGGCGCGGTGGAGACGGTGAAAAAGGGCGCGACCGGAGTGCTGGACCTTCTCCTCGGAAACTGAAATCGGTATCCGGTGATGCGCGTCCTTTCCTCATTTTTCACTGCGCTGACAGTCCTCGTGGCGGGGCCATTTCTCCGGGCGGATGCGCCCGTCCTCAAGGCTGGCGACGTGATCGCATTCGTCGGTGGCGAGGACATGGTGGTCGCGGCGGAATACGGGCGGCTGGAATTGCTTCTCGTCCGCGCGCTGCCCGGACACGGGCTCAAGTTCCGCAGCCTCGCGTGGGAAGGGGACACGGTCTTCGCGCAATGGCGGGAGCTCAATTACCCGACGCTGGAGCAGCAACTCGACGAGATCGCCGCGACCGTGGTGATCGCGCAGTTCGGGCAGATGGAAAGCATGGCGGGTCCCGCGCGGTTGCGGGAGTTCACTGCGGCGTATGAGAAGCTCATCGATCGGATCGCGGGCGGCGGAAAAAGGCGCGTCGTCCTCCTCGGGCCGACGCCCGTGTCGGGCGGTCTTCCGGCATCGTCGCGGTTCAAGTCGATCGAGGCCTACGCCGATGCCGTCCGCGAAGTGGCGGGGCGGCGCGGTTTGCCGTGCATCATCCCGGACGACGGCCCGACGCTCGCCGCGTCCAGCTACTGGGACGGGCTGCATTTGAACGAGGAGGGGCACAATATCATCGCGGCACGGGTGGCGTCGCTCTTCGGCGTGAAGGCGCGCCCCGACGATGCCCCGAGCACGGATGAACTGCGGCTCGCGGACGCGATTCGCGCCAAGAACCGACTGTGGTTTCACTACGCCCGCCCGCAGAACTGGGCCTTCCTGAACGGGGACCGCACGGTTCAGCCGAGCAGCCGCGACCACATCGATCCGAGCAAACGTTGGTTTCCCGAGGAGATGAAGCGGTGGCTCCCGCTTGTCGCCGCGAAGGAAGCGGAAATCCAGGCGCTCGCCGCGAAGGCCGCGGGTGGAGCTTCCACGAAGGAGACGAAATGATTTCCACGATGCGACGCGCTCTCCTCGCCACCATTTTCGTGCCTTTCGTGCACCCGGCCGCACGGGCTGAGATCGGCAACGATCCCGCCGCGGAATTTGCCGCCTTCAAAGTCGCGCCCGGATTCGAGATCAGCCTTTTCGCGAGTGAGAAGGAGGGCGTGGTCAAACCGATCCAGATGCGCTGGGATGAACGCGGACGGCTGTGGGTGATCGGCTCGAAGACGTATCCGCAGGTCAAACCCGGCGAGGAAGCGGACGATCAGGTCGTGATCCTTGAGGACACCAATCGTGACGGAAAGGCGGACAAGACCACTGTTTTTGCCGACGGGCTGATGATCCCCACCGGGCTGGAGATCGCGCCGGGGAGCGGTAAGGGCGCGGCCTGCTACGTCGGCGAAGGCACGAAGCTCTGGCTGATGACTGACACCGATGGCGATGGCCGCGCGGATCGTCGCGAGGTGGTGATGCGCGGATTCGGCACGGGGGACAATCACCAGAACATCAATTCATTTCGATGGAGCCCCGGTGGCGACCTGCTGTTCTGCCAGGGGCTTCACGCGCATGCCAGGGTCGAGACGCCATGGGGCATCAGCACGCTCGATCAAGCCGGCCTCTGGCGATACCGCCCTCGTGAGCAGCGGCTCGATGGTTTTTTCGGCGGGCCCGCCGATCCGCAGAATCCGTGGGGATGGGTCTTCACCCGCTGGGCGCAGCCCATCGTCGTGGCGGGCAACAGCGGCACGATGTATTACCCGGCGCCGGAGATGATCCGCGGCTGGCAGGGCGGCCGCCGGGAGCCGATCTGGAGCCAGGGCCGCGGACGCAAGACGAGCAACCCGGAGATCATCGAGAGCGCCCATTTTCCCGACGAATGGCAGGGCCTGTTGCTTGCCGGCGGTTACATCAACAACTCTGTGTGGACGCTGACCATCGAACGTGACGGCTCGGGCTTGAAGATCGCGGATCATCCGACGCTCCCGCCGATCGTCCAGAGCAGCCACGGCAGCTTCCGCCCGATCGATGTGCGGCTCGGACCGGATGGCGCGCTTTATATCGCGGACTGGTTCAACCCGATCATCGGCCACTACCAGGCGAGCTTCCGCCATCCCGCGCGGGACAAGGCGCATGGTCGCATCTGGCGGATCACCGCCAACGGCCGGCCGCTGCTCAATCCGCCAAAGATCGCCGGGGCGGAACTGCCGGAGCTGTTCGATTTGTTGCGATCGAAGGACCGGTGGCCGGCGGAGCAGGCAAAGCGCGTCCTGTTCGGCGGCGACACGGCCGCCGTAACGGGTGCGCTGCGTTCGTGGTGCGAGCGTCTCGACCCGCTGGCCGCCGATCTGGATTTCGCGCTGATGCAGGCGCTCGGCGTCTTCGAAGCGCATGAAGTGGTGGAACTCCCGCTGCTGAAACGGGTGCTCGCCGCGAAGGCTCCCGAGGCCCGCGCGTTCGCCGCGGCCACGCTCGCCCGGTGGGCCGACCGCCTGCCGATCGGCTTCGACGCGAGCGAGCACCTCGTCGATCTCGCGCTCGACTCCGATGCGCGAGTGCGGCTGGCGGCCATTGTTGCGGCCGGGAACATCCCGCGCGCGGAGTCGATGGTCGTGGTCCTCAGCGCGGCCGGCCAGCCGCGCGACCGGTTCATCGACACGGCGCTCCACGCCGCGGTCGCGGTGCTCAAGCCGTATTGGGAGCCGGCGGTCGCGCAAGGCGCGCCGCACTGGAAGCCCGGGTGGATCGAATTGGCGAAGTCCCTCGACAAACCGAAGCCGGCCGCGCCTTCCACGCCGCCCGTCGCCCAGAAGACGGGCACGCCCGTTGTCCCCATCTACGGACGGCTACGCGCTTCGCCATTCGTCACCGGCGGCATCGCCGCCGAGGTGCTCACCAAGGGTGACCCGAAGCGCGGAGCCGAGATCTACCGCCGCGCGGGACTGGCGTGCGTCACGTGCCACCGGATCGGCAACGACGGGGGATTGATCGGCCCGGCGCTCGACGCGATCGGCAGCGCCCAGCCGCTCGAATTGATCATCGGGATGGTCATCGAGCCGCAGCGCGAGATTAAGGAAGGCTTCGAGACCGTGAAGGTGACCACGAAAAAAGGCGCGGTCTTGATCGGCATCATCGTCGCCGGCAACGCCTCGGAACTCACGCTCCGCGATCCCTCGGGCAAGGAACACACCGTGGCCCAGGCCGACATCGCGAGCCGGGAGATGATTGGCTCCCTGATGCCGGCGGGTCTGACCGACTCGCTCTCTCCCGAGGAACTGCGCGACCTCTTTGCCTACCTCGGCCAGCTTGGGAAGGCCAAGTGACTTCCGCGCGCCGGAATCCGCCCGTCTTGACGACGCGGGAATCAGCAGCCAGAAACAGCGGGTATGGGCGCGAAGATCATCAGGTGCAGGTATTGCAGGCACCGCTTTTACGCCATCGAGGATCGGTGCCCCGAGTGCCGCCGGCGTAGTCCGCAAGGGCGACTGAAGGTGTTGGCGTGGTGTGTCATCGTGACAATCGGGATGGCTGCGGCGGTGCTGGTGCTGAAGACGTGCATCAAGGACGTTTCAACGCCGGAAAGGCTGCCGAGGGACGACAGCCTGTAACGGCCGCTCGAAACAGCCTGGTCATCAGCGTCCTGTCCCAGCTGTCCACCGCAGAGCATGGGGGGGGCAAAGCGGGAAATACGCCGCCGCGGGCAAATCGACAGACTTTCGCGGATTGGGAGTCGCGAGTTGGGTGTACCGGCGAAGAACTCTGGACGAGCAGGAACTTTTGTTGGAACGTCCCCGGTCGCAACGCGTGGAAATTCCCTCGCGATTCGTCCGAAAAGTCCCCGTAGTTCAACGGATAGAACGGTGGTTTCCTAAACCGCTGATGTGGGTTCGATTCCCGCCGGGGACACCAGCGAGCGCACCGCTTCGCGCGGCGCGGAACGAAAGTGTTCCCGCTCGTTCGGCTGTGATCCGTCCGCCTTTCGCCTCAGCGCTTCGAGCTCTTCCCGCCACTGATGATCTTCAGGAAGACGAGCAGGGCTGCGATGCCGCCTGCGGCGTACCAGATCAGACGTGGTTGGTCGCCGAGCCCGGTCGCGGGTGGTTCGGCTGAGGGTGGCGTTTTCGCGGCATCCTTGCTGTCCGTTGGCGCAGTCGGCGGGGGCGGGTTGGAGGTTGACTGCGCGATCGCGGGCTTGGCGGGCGGCATCGTTTGCAGGATTCGGAAACTTCCCGCTGCCTGTTGCAGTTCGACATCCTGTGCGGCTTCCTGGCCGCCTCCACGGAGCGCGGTGATGCTGAATACGCGACCGCCCGCGGAAGTGAAACGGACCATGCCGGTGATGCGTTCTGCGCCGGAGCCCGACTGGACGGGATATTGCAGCCAGTCGAGGCCGCTGATCTTGACGACGGAGTGGCCGATGGCCTGGTAGGAAAAACTCCGCAGCAATTCCTCGATGGCGCGCTTGACGGCCGGGTCGGCGAGATCGGTGCCGGGGAGTTTTTCGACGATATTGATGCCGAACACGGCCTGCTTGCCGGGATTCTGCATCGCGACGACCACGGTGATGCCCGGTGTGGGCGGCGCCTCGATGACATTCCATCCCGCGCTGTCGGGGAGATTCGCGCTGCAATGGAAGATTTCCGACCGCCACTCGAATGCGTGTGCGGAAACGAGGAATGCTGCGAGGAGCAGGAGGAGTGATTTGTGCATGCGATGTGTGGTGATAGGAAAGCAGGACGTGGAGTCCGCGCTCAAGCCAGGTCCGGGAGTTCGCGGGTGGTGTAAATCAAAACGAAGAAATACACCGCGAGGAGCACGGCGATGACGGCGCAGGCGATCGCGCCCGCCATATAGCTGCCCGTGCCGGGCCCCGGACGGCTGGCCTGCGGCGATTTCCCGCCCTCGACGAAGCGAAACGTGTCGAGCACCCGCATGAAGTGGGGATCCTTCGCCTTGTCCGCCTCCCCCTTGCCGTAAGCCATCACGATGAAGAGGTCCGTTCCCCGCAGCGTGGCGCGTGCGACGCCGAGGACGAGGCCGAAGACCGAATCCCTCCGCCGGGCGATCAGCTCGAAGGATGGAAGATTCAGCCAGGTGATTTGCGCAGGCTGTTCCGGCGTGAAGCCTTCGCGGGTGAGCGTCTCGGTGATGCGTTGGAGCAGTGCGGGCCCCGCGAGTTCGCGCGCGGGGAGGTCGGGTATCACGGTGACCATGATGCCTTCGTTCGTCTGCATTGCGTTCGAGTGGAAAATGATCTGGCCCACGGGGATCGCCTGCCGCACGCCGGCGAGCCATGACTCGCCATCGGGCAGTCGCAGCGCGCAACGGTATTGATCGGAAATCCAGTCGTCGGCGATGGCCGGGCCTAGACCGGTGCCGAGCAGGAGGAGAAATGCGCGAAAGAGTCGTGAAATCACTGCGGGCGAGTGAATCACAGTGCCGCGGGATGTGCCAGTCCTGTCACGTTCCGGCGGATAATCCTCGCATCGCGTGGCGGGTTCATTCCAGTGTCGGCCAATGCGCATTTCCGAAATCGTCGTGCATCGAATTGCCATCGCGGACCCGCCGCTTCGCAGCAGCTACGGCCTGCACGCGCCGTACGCCCTGAGGACCATTCTCGAATTGAAGAGCGACGACGGTTTCACCGGGATCGCCGAGACCTACGGGGGCGAGGCACCTGCGGACGCGCTCGAGCAACTCCGGCCGCGCTTGCTGGGGATGGATCCCTTCCGCGTGACCGGCCTGCTCGTGGACATGGTCGAGGGAAAAGGGGCGGGCGATGCGCGCTCGCAGACGATGCTGGTGCCGGGCGAGAATCCGCTCGATGCGACGGCGCGCACATTTTCCGCCGTGGAGACCGCATGCCTGGATCTCATCGGGAAGGCCGTGGGCCAGCCGGTGTGTGAATTGCTCGGGGGACGCGTGCGGGATGCGGTTCCATTCAGCGCGTATCCATTTTACAAGCACGCGGGTGGCGGCGGGGAGGGTGCCGATGCGCGGGAGGACGAGTACGGCGAGGCGCTGTCGCCCGAGGGCCTCGTCGCGCAGGTGAGCAAGATGATCGCGAAATACGGGTTCAAGGACATCAAGTTCAAGGCGGGCGTGCTGGAGCCGGACATCGAGATCGAGACGGTGCGGCAGATGAGGAAGGCGTTCGGGCTGCCGGTGCGAATGGATCCGAATTGCGCCTGGAGCGTGGAGACCGGCGTGCGGGTCGGGAAGGCGCTCCGTGTGGAACTCGGCTCGGAAACCGGCGGCTATCTGGAGGACCCGGTCGCGGGCATTTCCGGGATGGCCGCGGTCCGCCGCGAGTTGCTGGCCGCGGGCTGCGACGTTCCGCTGGCGAGCAATGTGGCGGTGACGTGCTTTGCGGATCTGCCGCAGTCGGTCCGCGAGGACGCGGTGCAGATCGTCCTGTGTGATCACCATTACTGGGGCGGAATGCGCCAGGTGCAGCAGCTTGCGAAGATTTGCGCGACGTGGGGACTCGGCCTGTCGATGCACTCGAACTCGCATCTCGGCGTGTCGCTCATGGCGATGACCCATGTCGCCGCCGCCACCCCTCATCTCAGCTACGCCTGCGACACCCATTATCCGTGGAGCCAGGCGGAGGATGAGGTGGTGGTCGGAGGCAGGATTCCTTTCGTCGAGGGGTGCGTGAGGATTCCCGACAAGCCCGGGCTTGGAGTGGAACTCGATCACGATCAAGTTGCGCGCGGACGGGAACGATACCGGAAGTGCCCATACCGGAAGCGGGACGACGAGGCTGAGATGCGGAGGCATGTCGATCCCAACTGGCGGCGGGTGCTGCCCCGATGGTAGTGAGACGATTTTTCCGCCGGCTGCGCCTGTTTTTTCATAGCCTTGCAATCGTCGTTCCCGGCGCGATCGCCGGGTGCGCGGTGCATTCGCAGCCGATCTCCCGGCTCTCCGAGCGACGGTTGAAGGACCGCGAAGTGGCGGGGGACAAACTCGGACTGCGCGTGTTCAAGGGCGGGTCGCGTTATGAATTGGAGATGTTCCGCGCGCGGCTGCCGATGGAGCCGGTGGAGATTCGGATGGAGCGGAGCATCGCGCGGCTGCCGGCGGCGACGGTGACCCTGAACGGTGCAAAGCCGCTGCGGATGATCATGGACACCGGAGCGCAACTGAGTGTCGTGGACGCGAGTTCCGCGATCGCGGCGAAGGCGGACGTCTTTGCGCCCGAGGGCG
>JBEBGK010000493.1:0-3800 GCA_040081515.1 Chthoniobacteraceae bacterium | reverse complement strand
AGTCACATCCGTCGCATTCGTCCGATCAGTCTCATCCTTCGGCATTCGGTAGTTCGTCATTATTTGGGCATCTCCACCTGCCCGTTCGACATCAGATACGCGATCAGGTTCTTCACGTTCTCATCACCCAGCGCTGCCAGCAGGCCTTGAAGCCGGACGGCACGATCTGGATCACCGGCACGCAGCACGTGATCTTCAGCGTCGGGTTTGCGCTCCAGCAGCTCGGCTTCAAGATTCTCAACGACATCACCTGGGAGAAGCCGAATCCCCCGCCGAATCTTTCCTGCCGTTACTTCACGCACTCGACGGAGACAGTGCTGTGGGCGGCCCGCGGCGAAAAGAGCCGCCACACTTTTCACTACGCGGCCATGCGCCGGACAAACGGCGGAAAGCAGATGAAATCCGTCTGGCGCTTCACCGCACCGGGCAAGGCCGAGAAGACGCAGGGGCGGCACCCGACACAGAAGCCCGTCGCGCTCGTCGAGCGCTGCCTGCTCGCATCCACGAATCCCGGTGACCTCGTGCTCGATCCGTTCCTCGGCAGCGGCACGACAGCCGCCGCCTGCGCCCGGTTCGCCCGGCGTTGCGTCGGGATCGACTGCGATGCCGCGTATCTCGAAACGGCCCGCAAACGGGTGATGGACGAATTGAACAGGAACAGCCTCCGACTTCCCCGCGCATGACGGAGATCAACGCACGACAGGAATACAATTGCCCGAGCTGCGGCGCGGAGGCGCATTGGAATCCCTCGAAGCAGGCGCTCGTGTGCCCCTACTGCGGCACCATTTCCCCGGCGGACATCACGCCGACCGGTGAAATCCAGGAGCACGATCTCCCCGCTGCCCTTCGCGCCATCGATCCGGATCATCGTGGCTGGATGACGGAGAAGCAGTCCGTGAAATGCCAGAGCTGCCAGGCGATCACGGTGTTCGACGCGAATCGCGCGGCGCAGCGGTGCGACTTCTGCGGTTCGGCGGCGATCATCCCCGTGGATCAGCAGACGCGCCCGATTCGGCCGGACTGCCTGCTGGAACTGAAGCTGCCCGAGACGCAGGTGCGCGAGGCGATCCGAAAGTGGTATGGCGAGCGCTGGTTTGCTCCGAACAAGCTCGGCACACGCGCGCTGACGGACACCGTGCACGGCATCTACGTGCCTTACTGGACATTCGACGCGCAGGTTGCGGCGGACTGGACGGCGATGTCGGGCGACTACTACTACGAGACCGAATCGTACACGGACGGGCAGGGCCGGCGGCAGACGCGCCAGGTGCGCAAGGTGCGATGGTATCCCTCGAACGGACACGTGGATCATTTCTTCGATGACGAGCTCGTGCCCGCGACGAAAGGCGTGGACGCGGGGCTGCTCCGGCGCATCGAGCCCTTCCCGACGACGAGCAACCTGAAGCCCTATGATCCCGCCTTTCTGAGCGGCTGGGTGGTCGAGCAGTACCAGATCGATCTCGTCGGCGCGGCGCAGCATGCCCAGCAGGTGATGGAGGAAAAAGTGCGCCAGCTCTGCGCGCAGCAGGTGCCCGGCGACACGCACCGGGACCTCGAGGTGGATGCGGATTTCTCCAAGCAGACGTTCAAGCACATCCTCGTGCCGGTGTGGCTGCTGGCGTACACGTACGGCAGGAAGAATTACCAGGTGGTGATCAACGGCTACACCGGCGCCATCGCCGGGCGGTATCCGAAGAGCGTGATCAAAATCACGCTGCTCGTGCTGTTCATCCTCGCCGTCATCGGGGGAATCCTCTTCTTGACCAACCAGGGGCGCTGAGTGGCCGGCGGCGTCCGAAAGGATGTAGCCGACGACGTCAGGAGGCGGGCATTCTGCAACGGACACCGCCTTCGGACATCCGGATCAGCCCGCCTCCTGACGTCGTTGGCTACGAGGGGCGGGCTTCGCAAATCGCGCGCGGCTTGCTGCGGGGACGGGCAGCGGGTAGATGCGGCTGATGGAACTCCTCACCGCGGCCCTTCGCGCCGGAAAGAATCTCGAGCCCGCGCAGGTTCGCGAAGCAGTCGGCGCGCTGATCTCCACCGAAGTCCCGGACTCCGCGAAGATGGAATTTCTCAAGGCACTGCGGGCGAAGGGCGAGACGGCGCCGGAGATCGCGGCATTTGCGCAGGCGCTCCTCGCCCATGCCGTGCGGCCGGAACTCGACCGCGCGCGTCTGCCCGGTCCGGCGCTCGATGTCTGCGGCACCGGCGGCGACAAGCAGGGGTTCTTCAATGTCTCGACCGCGGTGATGTTCGTCGCTGCCGCTGCTGGCGCCTGCGTGGTGAAGCACGGCAACCGCTCCATCACCTCGAAAACCGGCGCCGCGGATGTGCTCGAGGAACTCGGTGTGAAGCTTGAACTCACTCCCGCACGCCTTCGCCAGTGCCTCGAGCAAAACGGCGTGGCGTTCCTCTTCGCGCCGAACTGGCATCCTGCATTCAAGGCGATCGCACCCGTCCGGAAGGCGCTCGCAGAGCAAGGCATCGCGACGATTTTCAACCTCCTCGGGCCGCTGTTGAATCCCGCCCGCCCCGAGCATCAGCTCGTCGGCGTCTTCAGCGCGGAAATCCTGCCGAAGTACGCGGAGGCCCTGCGCATCCTAGGGCGCCGCCGGGCGTGGGCAGTCCACGGCGATGGGACGGACGAACTGACTCTCACCGGTCCGAGCAAAGTCTGCGCGGTCGAAGCAGGAGCCGTCACCCCGTTCGCCATCACGCCCGAGGAACTCGGCCTGGCCCGCTGCCCGCACGAATCCCTGCTCGGCGGCGATCGCACGGAGAACGCGCGCATCCTTCTCGCCATCCTGGACCGCACCGAACGCGGTCCCAAACGCGACATGGTTCTGCTGAATTCCGCCGCCGCGCTCACCGTCGCTGGGCTCGCGCCCGACCTCGCGCAAGGGCTGGCGCTTTCACGGAACGCGCTCGACAGCGGCGCGGCACTGGCGAGGTTGCGGGCGCTCCAGTCGTTCCAATAGGGCAGGACTGCTGCATTGACTTCGCACTCCCCTACCCCGCAGTTTCGTCCGATCACCGCAGAACGAACCACCACCTCCCCGGCTTCCAGCATGGCGCAGAAAATTCTCGTAATCGACGACCCGCAGACCGCCGGGGAGATCGCGGACAATGTCTTCGGCCGGCATTTTCCCGGTTGCGACGTCCTGCTCGCGGCGCAAGCGCGGGATGCCTTCGAGCGGATGAACGCCGGCGGGCTGGACCTCGTGCTGCTGAACGACAGCCTGCCGGACGTCGATGCCGCCGCCATCCTCGCACGCCTGAACGCGGACCCCTACACCGCGGCCACCCCGGTCCTCGTGCTGGCAGACGCGGCAGCCGGGAATGAATACAACGGCAAGCATCCCAACATCGCGCGCGTCCTCCGGAAGCCCGTGGCGATCGAGACGCTGGTCGAGGTGGTCGCCGAACTGCTCGGGGCAAAGGGAGAGGAGCGCCGGATGCTGCCGGGCCAGCCCGGCGGCGTGGTTTTCAGCGGCCACACAGGGTTCATCTCGTTGCGGCAGGCCCTTCAGATGGCGCAAGGCGATCGGCTCAGCGGCGTGCTGCGGTTCCACCTCGGCCGGACCCCGGTCGAACTGTGGATGAACGACGGACGCTTCCAACTGGCGACCACGAAGAATTTCAACCTCTACTGCAGCGGAAGCCCCGTCATCCTGTCCTCGACCAATCTCGGCCTGATCATCGAGGCGCAGGTCAACCAGCAGACCACCGGCTGCCCCGTATTCCTCTACCTGAGCGTGCGGAATGGCTTCCCTCACGACGACGTCGTCCAGATCACC
>JBEBGK010000492.1:0-3800 GCA_040081515.1 Chthoniobacteraceae bacterium | reverse complement strand
TGTGTATAAGAGACAGGATCATGTTCAGCTCGCCGAAGAGCGCGGCGCCGCACGCGATCGCGAGGATGCAGCAGAGCAGCAGCGCGTCCATGATCGCGCGCAAGGGTTTCCACCGGCGGAAGCCCACGTAAAAGGTCAGCGCCACGAGGACGAGGCTGCACGCGATGGTGCTGATGATGTCGCCTTTCAATTTGCCCGCCATTTCCGAAACGTAGGCAGTGCGCCCGGTGCAGAAGATTTCCGGTGCCGGGCCGTCCTTCCACTCGCGCACGATGCGCGTCTTGAACTCCTCCACCTTGCGCATGATCTCGTTGCACGCGGGCTCGTTCAGATCGGGCTGGTCGCAATGGATGAAGACGACGCGGAACCGCGGATCCTCGGCCGCCTCCTGCCTGGTTGCGCCGAGGCTCTTGAGCGCCGGGAAGACGACGCCGAGGGGATCGTGTTCGAGTTGGATCTGGGATGTGCCGATGCCCGATTCGATCTTCGAGCGCAGCTTGCCGAGCCGCTCGGAGATCGCGCCGGGCTGCAGGGCGGAGACCAGTCGCGAGAACTCGTCGTCCTGCTGGTTGAGCATGAGCGGCAGCGCGACCGCGCGCAGTTCGTCGAGCGCGCACGACCCACGGCTCTTTGCGAAGCGACTCCGCGAAGAATTCGGTGAAGCCGTCGATGTCCGTCTCGTCGGACGCGGCGAGGAGGCCGAAGACGAGCTCGCGCGCGGAACTGAACTCGCGATCCGCGAGCTTGTAGATGCCCACGCTCTCGAAATGCCCGGGCAGCATGTCGAGCACGTCGCTGTTCAGCCTCGCGCGGCCGAGGATCAGCGCGCCCGCCGCGAGGAGCAGCAAGGCGAGCACGCCCCACAGAACGCGGGGACGGCGGGTGACAAAATGCGCGACGCGTTCAGCGTTGGACGGGCGATGTTGTTCCACTCCGTGCGGCCTTGTGTCGGTTTCCTGGTGCCTTCGGTTACCGGTCGAGAATGCAGACGACACTCTCCAGCGCCGCGCGCTTCGCGAGTTCTCCGTCATCGAGCACCAGCCGGCTGGGATTGTCCCGGATCTGGTATTCGAAACCCTGCACGCGGCCGTGGGCGGTTTTCGCGCGCATCGTGATGTCAGGCAGGCGAACCTCGAACTTTCCGCCCTTCGCAACGGCCTCGCCCCATTGGAAGACCTCCGGGAGCGCAGCCCACGGACGCGAATGGATTTTCGCATTGGGATTCATCCCGTCGCCCACACTTTCCGGTTTCAAAGTCCACCCGCCACGGGCGAGCGGACCTGTGGCCCTGACGGCGAGCATTTCGCGGCTGCCCCCGGCGCCGGTCCCGAAACTCGCCGAGAGCTTCAGCAGCGGCAGGCCCGGACCCTTGCTGATCTCGGCGACAAAATTGTCCGCGTCGTGGCGGATGACGATGTCCCCGACGATGCTGGCATCTGCGCTGGATAATTTCACCTGTCCGGTCCGCTCAGTCCAGGAAGGCGAGGGCGTCGGATGGGAAATCATCGTTGCGCACGAGGCGAGGAACATTGGCGCGATGATGGCCGCGAAGCGCGGAAACCGGATGCGGAATCGCGATGGAGAGACTTGAGCGATGGTTTTTGTGAGCTGCATGGGAAAGGGTGCCATCATCGGCCCGCGAGCAGCGTCGGGGCGGGCATTTCCTCCTGCTCTTCGAGCTGCGGAACGATCGGGTGGCGCTTGTGGATCCATAGGACAGCATAGAAGAGCCAGAGGCGCCAACGCACGCTGAAGCCGGGGTGAATGTTGCCGCCGAGCACGCTGTTCACGGCCTGCGGGATTTGCATGGGCGGCTTCGGGCTCGAGAAGACATCCATGAACTCCGGGGTGTACCACGCGTTCACGAGGCGGAGGTAGCGGTTCATCAGCCGGTTCAGGCCCGAACCGTAGGCGGCAAATCGCAGGCGCCCGAGCGCGGGATGCCGCAGCGCGAAATCGATCGCAGCGGCGGCGCGCCCGGCGCTGTGGATGGCGAGGAAGACGCCGGTGCTGAAAATCGGATCGATGAAACCGGCGGCGTCACCCGCAAGCAGCCAGCGATGGCCGTGGAGGCGTGTGTTCCGGTAGCTGTAGTCGCCGGTCGCATGGACTTCGGTGATGCGCCGCGAGCGAGCCATCCGGGACCGCATGAGGGCGCTCCGCGCGATCGCGCAGTCGAGTGCCTCCTCCGGCGTCTGCTTCGCGGCGCGGAAATCGGCGGCATCGAGGACGAGGCCGACGCTTGTGCGACGCTCATCGAGCGGGATCAACCAGAACCACTCGTCCCGGCCGCGGACAAGGCGGGTGAGGCCGGCATCGCGTCCCCCGTCGCGCTGGACGCCCTCGAAGTGCGCATACACGCTGAATTTTTGGAGGTTGTCGTAGCGGCGCTTGAGGTCGAACTGCGAGCCGACGACCGCGTTCCGTCCCGAGCAGTCGAGGACGTAGCGCGCGCGCAACGGGCCGCCGTCGGTCTGGAGCGTCACGCCCTCGTCGTCGAACACGGCGTCTTTGACGGCGGATGGCTGGCGGACTTCGACTCCGCCTGCCGCCGCGTGGTCGAGGAGCATCTTGTCGAACCACGCGCGGTCCACCTGGTACGCGCTGCGATTCCGGAGCTGGAGTGCGTTCTCGAAGTAGAACCGCGTGAGACGGCGGCCGCATGCGGAGGCGATCTCACCGCCGTGCTTCGGGAAGGCATGGGCGTCGAGTTGGCCGCGGACACCGAGCGTGTCGAGCATCGCGAGCGAGTGGGGGAGGAGCGATTCGCCGATCTTGAAGCGCGGAAACCTTTCCTTTTCGCACACGACGACGCGCCTGCCCTTGCGGCTGAGCAGTGTCGCCGCGGTGGAGCCTGCCGGCCCGCCGCCGATGATCGCGACGTCGTATTGGAAAGACATCGCCGGCACCATTGCAGCTTCGTGGCAGGCGGCGCAATCGCAACTTTGCCGCGGAGTTCTCGGTGCTTGCATCCGGCGCGAGCGAACGGGCAACGTCCGCGCCGTGCGACTGCTCGACCGATACATCGGCCGTCAACTGCTGGTGACGGCGGTATTCGCCGTCACCACGCTCAGCGTGGTGCTGGTGCTCGGCAATATCTTCAAGAAGCTGCTCGATCTGCTCGTGAACCAGAACGCGCCGGCGAGCCTGATCTTCAGCTTCATCGCGTATGTGCTGCCGTTCTCGCTCACGTTCACGATTCCGTGGGGATTCCTGACGGCGGTGCTGCTCGTCTTCGGGCGCCTCTCGGCGGAGAACGAACTGACAGCGATGCGCGCGACGGGGGTGAGCGTGCCGCGGGCCTGCCTCTCGGTGTGGTTGCTGGCGGCGATGTTCACGGGGATCTGTGTGTGGATCAACCTCGAGGTCGCCCCGAGGGCGCAGGAGCGGATGAAGAACGCGCTGTTCCAGATCGCCACGGACAATCCGCTGGCGATGTTCGGGAGCGACAAGGTGATCGACTACTTCCCGGGACGGAAGATCTACGTCGAGAGCAGCAGCGGGAATCAACTGACCAATCTGCTCATCTACGAACTCGACGCCGCGAACGGCATCAAGAACGTCATGTACGCACAGCGCGGGACGATCGGCATCGAGACCGTCCTCGAGGAGCGGCCGGACGGAACGAAGGTACCGGAGAAAAAGATGATCCTGAAGCTGTTCGACGGTCGCTATGAGCAGCGGGACGAGTCGCACCCGCAGGATCTCTCGAGGATCAAGCACGGGATCACGATGAAGGAGGGGAGCATCGCGATCTCCCTGCAGGCGTTGTACGACAAGCAGCGAAAGACGCGCGGACT
>JBEBGK010000021.1:0-13956 GCA_040081515.1 Chthoniobacteraceae bacterium | reverse complement strand
GATCTGTTTCGCGAGCGCGACGGCACCCGGGTAATCGGCACTGCCGCCGAAGCGCTTTTCGAGCACCTCGAAAACGGCCATGGCCTCGACGAGGCGCGAGGCCGCGGCGAGACGCCTCATCCGGTTGAACATGATGCGACCCGCAAGCTGGACACTCTCCTCCTGCACCCTCTCGGGGCTCAGCCATTCACCGTCCATCTTCATCTGTCCCTGGTCCACACGCCTCTGCTCGTCCTGGAATTTCGCGAGCCTCTCCTTCGCCACCGCGACATGCGGGCTCTGCGGGTGGCTCACCACGAAATTCTCCAGCATCGCGACCACGCGCTGGTAGTCCTCGCTCTCGAGTGAATCCTGCCCCGGCTCCAGCCCGGCCATTGGCGCCCATGCCACCTCATCCGCCTTCACTTTCTCGATGCGATCGATGTCGGCCTTCTTGATCACGCGCTCATCCTTGATGCTCGCCGTCACCTGCACCGAGATCGTCATCTCCGCATCGGTCTCGCTGAGCACCTTGCCCTCCACCTTCTCGCCGGATTTCAAGATCACGGTGTCCGCGCGCAACGCTTGCGCCAGAAAGAGCAGGGTGCCGAGGGTGAGAGGGAGGAGCGCGCGGTTCAGCATGGAAGCCACGGAATGAAGCAGGCACGGCAACCCGTGCAAACCGAAAAGCCCCGGCCGCCGTCGAATTCGGCGCACCGGCTCAGCCTGCCTTCCGCAGCTTCGTGATGCGCCCGGTATTCACCCACTCCGCGACGAAGATGTTCCCCGCGGCGTCAAAGCATGCGTCGTGCGGATGGAGGAATTTCCCCGACACCCAGCCCTCGCCCTTCTCCTCGCGGCGCAGCTTCATGCCGTCCTTCAGCACCTGCGCGCGCCATTCCGGATCCTCGCCGAGATGCGTGATGACCTTGTCATCCTTGCCGAGCAACGTGACCCGCGCGCTGAGGTCCGGCACGAGCAGCACGTCGCCGCGCCTGTCGATATTTGCGGGAAGGATGAACCCGTCCAGCGTCTTGAGGTGCTTTCCCTCGAGGGTGAACCACTGCAGCCGCTTGTTCGCGCGATCCGCCACCACCACCGACGCGTCGCGACCGGCGCGATCATCGATCCAGATGCCGTGCGGTGTATTGAACTGGCCGTCGCCCTTCCCCGGCTCGCCGAACATCGAGAGCCACTTGCCGTCCTTGTCGTAGCGGTGGATGCGATACGAGCCGTAACCGTCGGCGACGAAAAATCCGCCATCCGGCAGGAACGCGAAATTCGTCGGCATGAACGCATCGCGTCCCCAGCGTTTCGCCGGCTTCGAATCCTCGCCCTCGGGATAGATCCCCGAAGCCATCGGCGCGCGCTTCTCCCACACCGGCTCGCCCTTCAGCGTGAGCTTCGCGAAGTTCTTCAACTGCTGGTAGCCGGTGACGTAGAGGAACTGTTCCTTTCCCTCCGTGCGAACCTCGAGCCCGTGCCCACCGCCCTGGAACTGCTTCCCGAATGCGCGGACGAACTTCCCCTCCGCGTCGAAGACGAAAATGGACGGGTGATCCTTCAGGTTCTCGCGCCCCTCGTGGATGATGTAAACGAGCCCCCCGGCATCCACCGCCACGTTGTGCGTGGTCTGCCACGAGTATTTGTCCGGAAGCTGCGCCCAGCCGTGATGCACCTCATAGCGATGCTCGCCCTCGCCGATGACGAGCTGCCTGTCTGACTTCTGCGCAGTGAGCACGCGCGGCGCGACGATCGCGGCGGCTGTGCTGGCGAGGAAATGGCGGCGGGTGATTCCAGTGGAGGGCTTCATGGTCGGAAATGATGGGGAGTTGGGGCGCGAACGTAATCAGACGCCCAAGGGCAGCGCAACACTCTGCGAATAACCCGATTGAGAGAAAGGGGCGCCGCCCCGCCGGACGTCCCCGCGGCAGGCGCGCGGCTGAAAGTTTTTCCCGCCTATCGTGCCCTCGTCTGGAGATACGCGATCATCTCCGTGAGCGTGGTGAGCTTGCCCTAGTCGGCCTCGGGGATTTCGCGGACTTTGTCGGTCGGGCGCAGCTTCTCCGGCTCGGCTTCAGGGGCGATTTTGCGCAGGCCGGCGAAGGCGGAATTTCCTCTCGCATGCCATGCGGAAATGTTGGCCGCGCACACAAGCCGCGACTATTCTCGGAACCGCATGCATCCTCCCACGGCAAACCTCCGCATTCGGGCGATTAAACCGCTCATCGCGCCGGCAGCTCTCGAAGACGAAATGCCACTCAGTGACACCAGCGCCGGCCTCGTCGCGCACACCCGGCGGGAGATCGAATCCATTCTCACCGGCACCGGCCGGAGGCTGCTGGTCGTGCTCGGGCCGTGCTCGATCCACGATACCGACGCGGCACTCGACTACGGCCGGCGCCTGCGGGATGCCGCGACCGCTCACGCAGGGGAGCTGCTCCTCGTGATGCGCGTCTATTTCGAGAAGCCGCGGACCGTGTTCGGCTGGAAAGGGCTGATCAACGATCCATTTCGCGACGCCAGTTTTCAGATCAACGAGGGGCTTCGGCTCGCGCGCAAACTGATGATCGACCTCACGGCAATCGGCGTGCCGGTCGCGACCGAGTTCCTCGACACGACCCTCGGGCAGTTTTACGCCGATCTCGTTTCGTGGGCCGCGATCGGCGCGCGCACCGTCGAGAGCCAGGTGCATCGCGAACTCGCCTCGGGGCTTTCGATGCCGGTCGGATTCAAGAACCGCACGGACGGCAATGTGCAGGTGGCCGTCGATGCCATCCGCTCGGCGCGCCACCGGCATTGGTTCCCATCGATCACCCGCGACGGCACGCCCGCGGTGATGGGCACGACGGGAAATGAATTCAGCCATCTCGTGCTGCGCGGCGGGACGCAGGGCCCGAACTTTTCCAGCGGGGACATTCGCGCGGCAGCCACGCTTCTCGAGAGCAACGGGTTGCCCGCGCGCCTGATGGTCGATTGCAGTCACGCCAACAGCGGGAAGGATCCCGAAAGACAGCCGGCGATCGCCGCCGATCTCGCGGCGCAGATGACCGCGGGCGAGAATGCGATCGCCGCGGTGATGATGGAGAGCAACCTGCTCGGCGGCGCTCAGGACGTCCATGCGCAACCGCTCGTCTATGGCCGGAGCGTCACCGACGCCTGCCTGGAGTGGGAGAAAACACTGCCCGTGCTGGCACGGCTGGCGGATGCGGTGAAGACGCGACAGCAGAGCGCCCCGTCGTGCTGACGGAATCCGCCCTCAGCCCCCGCTAGAAAAGGCTCGGTTCGTCCTCCCGTTCGACCTCCACCGCGCCGTGCATTTCGCGCCGCTCGGCCTCGGAGAGCCCGCCCCACCATTTCCGCGCCTCGTCCTCGGAATAGGCCATCACTGCGAATACCCGGCCGCGCCACTCCATCTCGCACTCGATGGCATTCACTTCATCTGCACGGCACTGGATCCATGGCACGCGGACGAGTTTCATGGCGCGATTCGTTAGCGATTCGCCGGATCCAATGCGACAACGAACATTCATTTTCGCGGAACTTTTTCCGCCGCGTGCGGATTGACTTCGGTCCGCCGGTCACATCGGCACGGCGAGTTCCATCTCCGCGGTTTCCCCGACTTCGATTTCCTCGAGGGGCGCAAAACGCTCGGATCGAAATGCAAGTTCCTCCCCGCCCTTGTGCGTCGGGTCCGGCGGATTCCGCAGTTCCTCGAGCAACAGCGCGATCGTCCCGGAATCGGAGCCGCGCAGCGTTTCGCGGCGCAGGCAGACCTCGCGGATCGTGTAGGTGCAGCCCTTGATGGGCAATTGATTGAAGAACTCGACGACCCATTTCGGGAAACGATCGTCCACGCAGACTACGCGCTGGCCTTTGGTCATGCGTTCCTATTCGCCAGATCCGCAGCGCGACGCAAGTCCGCGCAGACAGCGCGATTCAGTAGTAGCAGCCGCCCGGCGCGAAAGGCGCAGGGCGCCCGTAGAATCCGGGACCGTAGCCGTATCCATACCCGCGGCGCGGGTAAGCGGGGGCATAATTGCGACGATAACCGCGGTCGCTCGCCAGACCGTATGCGAGCAGACCTGCGGCCGCGGCACCGAGGATCGCAGTGCCCGGTTCCACCACCTGCCGGGGGTTCCCGTAGGCATCGTAGGCAGTCGTGCAACCCACTCCGAGGGCGGAAACGAGGATTGCAACGGCGAGGCGGAGAAAGTTCGTGGTCATGGGCATTCGACGGTCCGGTCGCGCGCGTATTCAAACTGTCTGCCAGCAGAATGGAGGAAGCGGCGCCTGCCAAACGATGAGGCGCCCGGCGGGTTGTCTTCGGTGTTGCTGACCACTTCCCAAGAACCCACCCTCTCCGCAGCCCGGTTCCCCGCGACCGGAAACACCTCCCCGCAAACAACCAACATCCCACCCTCATGAAACTCATCCTCATCACCACGATCTCCCTCCTCTGCACCGTGACCTGCCCCGCATCCCCGGGTGCGTATTTGAAGGATCCTGCAAAGGGAAATCCCGCACTCCAGTCAGTCGGACCGCTCTCATTCGGCCCGGGCGGATTGCTCCTCATCGCCGAGCCCGGTGCGGCCGCGATCGTCGCCGGGGAGACCGGCGACACCGCAGCCCAGCCGAAAACCGGCAAGCCGGTCGATGACGTGACCGCGCTGCTGGCCTCGGCGCTGAAGACCGCGCCGCAGCAAGTCCAGATCGTGGACATGGCGGTGAATCCCGCGAGCGGCAGGGTCTATTTCTCCGTGCGCGATCAGGCCGCGAAACGCGTCGCGATTGTCACTGTCGATTCCGCCGGCAACGCTGCCGCGCTCGACTTTGCCGCGCTCCCCCACGTGCGGGTCGCGCTTCCGAAATCCGAGGCCGGCCCGATCCGGAACATCTCCGACCTCGCATTCGCCGGCGATCGCGTGCTCGTCACCGGGCAGAGCAACGAGGAATTCAGCAGCAAGATTTTCTCCATCCCGCTGCCGCTGGGCGCCGCGTCCACGGGCTCCATTTTCAGCGCGGAAACCTACCACGTCGCGCACAAGCGATGGGAGACGAAGGCGCCCATCCAGAGCTTCGTCCCCTACGATGACCATGGAAAAATGTGCGTGGTCGGCGCATTCGCATGCACCCCGATCGCGAAGTTTTCCGTCACCGACATCGCTTCGGGCTCGAACATCCGCGGCACAAGCGTAGTCGAACTCGGCTCGGGCAACCGTCCGCTGGACATCTTCGCCTACAACAAAGGCGGGCACGGCTGGATCGTGACGAACACGAACCGCTTCCACCAGCCGCTCTTCGGCCCGTCGAAATACTGGGGCGTGCGCGTGAGCACCGCCTACCTCGATCGCAACGACGCCGCGCAGATCAACGAACAGGCCGCGCGCCGCGACGTGAAACAGAAGTCCGGCCCCGAGGGCATCGAGATCCTCGATTCGCTCTCCGGCGCCGTGCACATCGACAAGTTCGACGAGGCCACGATGGTCGTCCTCCGCGAAAACGGCGACAAACTCCGGCTCGAGACCGTTCCGCTGCCCTGACGGCCATTCGGAAAAACAAAACGCGCGAGGATCTGCATCCTCGCGCGTCTGTTTAAAGGAAACGTCCGGCTCGAAAACCGGGTGTGTTCCAAGCGGGTCGTGATTACTTGATCTCGACCTTGGCGCCTGCGGCTTCGACCTTCTTCTTGATCTCCTCGGCTTCGGCCTTGGTGGCACCTTCCTTGAGCGTCTTCGGAGCGCCCTCGACGAGCGCCTTCGCCTCGGCCAGGCCGAGACCGGGCACTGCGGCGCGGACTTCCTTGATGACGTTGATCTTGTTCGCGCCGGCCTCCTTGAGGATGACGTCGAACGCGGTCTTCTCCTCGGCTGCGGCTGCTGCACCGCCTCCGCCTCCACCACCGCCGGCGACGGCGACGGCGGCCACGGGAGCCGCGGCGCTGACGCCCCACTTGGTTTCGAGCTGCTTCACGAGATCAGCGACTTCCAGGACGGTGAGTCCGCTGAGTTGGTCAACGATTGCGTTGATATCTGCCATGATGTGTCTGTTTTCTTGCGGTTTCGTCGCCACCCGAGGCTTCGGATGAATTAAGGCCGGCTGCCACCAACCCGACAAGGAACCATGTTTGGTTTTTCTTCCTGCACGGACCCTTGCGGGTCACGCGTCCCTCCGGAATGGCAGCGGCGGGAAAAGGAGCGCGGAAGCTAGGGGAGGAGCGCCGGGTGTCAAGCGGGCTTTTCCTTTCAATCGATGAATTCTCCGGCCTTGCGTGAAGCGTTCCTTGCACGCCCGGCGGGCGCATCAAACTGCACTTTCAGGGAATTGACACCCGGAATTTCGGAGCATACCTTCCACCGCCATGCACGACGCCCTCCAAGATCAACCGACCGATGAGCAATCGGAGAAAAAATCGTTTGTCCAGAAGTTCCAGGACAAGCTCGCGGAATCACGATACTTCGCGCTGTCCCTCACGATCCATATCGTGATCGTCTTCTTTGCCAGCACCGTCGTGCTCTACAAGGCCTACATCGAACCTCCGGACTTCGTCTCCGAGGGTGGCGACGGCCTCATGGCGCCGACCGAGGACCTGAGCCCGCCGCCGGAGACTCCCAAGGACGCGGTGCCGACCGAGCAATTCACGCCGCAGACGCCAAACATCAACAGCCCGGAGATCGACGTGGTCAGCACGACGGCGCAGACGAACAGCTTCAAGGTGGCCCCGGCCCAGATCCGGGTGAACATCACCACCAATACCGACATTGCCAAGACGACGAGCAACGTCGTGAAAGGCGCTTCCGGCGGGCTGGGCAGCATCCCCGGGACGATGCGCGGCCGCATGGGCAGCGGCCGGCAGGCGGCGATGGATCAGAACAAGATGAAGAGCAAGACCGAGCAGGCGGTGCTCCGCGGGCTCGCATGGCTCCAGCAGAATCAAAATCCCGACGGCTCGTGGGGCGATGGCAACAAAGGCGCGATGACCGGCCTCGCATTGCTCTGCTTCCTCGGCCACGGCGAGACCCCCGAGTCGCAGCAATTCGGCCTCACCGTGAACAAGGCGGTCCAGTGGATCATCGACAACGGCACCAAGAACGAAGGCCGCCTCCACATGGCGAAGTCCTTCAATCAGCCCGGCGTGTACGAGCACGGCATCTGCACTTACGCCCTCGGCGAGTACTACACGATGACCAAGGATGAACGGGTCATCGAACTGCTCAAGCAGGCGGTCAGCTACATCGTCGCAGGTCAGGGCCCCGGCGGCGGCTGGATGTATTCCTACGACAAGACCGCGAACGACCTCTCCGTCAGCGGCTGGCAGATTCAGGCCCTCAAAGCTGCGCACCTCAGCCAACTCAACCTGCCCGGTGTCGATTCCGCCTTGGACAAGGCGATGGCGAACCTCGAGAACCACAAGGGCAAGAACGGCGGCTACGGCTACCGCGGCCCCGAGGATCGCTACAGCCTCACCGGCGTCGGCATTCTCTGCCGGCTCTTCTGGAAAGGCGAGCGCGGCGAACTCCGCAAAGGCATGGAGTGGATGCTCGACACCACCGAGAAATCGAAGCCCGTGAAATACAAGGGCGAGGAGGCCGACCTTTACGCCTGGTATTACCACACTCAGGCCTGCCTGATGTTCGGCGGAAGCGCCTGGACCAAATGGAACCGCTGGTTCCAGGACGAGATTGTTGACGTCCAGAACCCCGACGGAAGCTGGCCCGCCCCGGGCGGCAAGGGCCACGGCCCGCAGAGCGGAGAGAACATGACCGGCAAGGTCTATCGCACCACGCTCTGCATCCTGATGCTCGAAGTCTTCTACCGCTACATGCCCACCACGCAGGGCTGATCGGTATTCCCATTCCCAAAACACGCAAAGGGCCGCGTCTCTCCGGACGCGGCTCTTTGCTTTTCGTCGCCCCCTTTCAGCGGTTTGACAAGCGGGCACAGCGGACCTTATCTACGCCATCATGAGCGCTCCCCTCAAACGCCACGAAATCCAGTCGGATCATCCAAGGAACAGCCTCGCATCCAAGGTCGGCGACGCACTGGCCAACTCCCGATATTTCGCCCTTTCCGTCTCGATCCACCTCATCATCGTCGCCCTCGCCGGGACAATCGTGCTCTACAAGGCCTACATCGAGCCGGATGATTTCACAGCAAGCTCCGATGGCATCGTCTCGCCGATCGAGGAACTCAGGGAGCCGCGGGAACAGCCGGCAGACCCGCTCCAGCCGAAAGTCGCCACAGCCCAGCCACCGCCAGTGACCGGTCAGACTTTGGACGTTGTCACCACCATCGCACGTGCCCCTTCCTTCCCGACCCCGTCCACCCCAGTCGTCTCGAAACTTCCGGCTCCCGCGGACGTGCTACCGAATCTGGGGGATACTCTTCACGGGCTCGGTGAGAACCTGCCCACTGACCTCAGACTTCGCGGTTCGAAGGACTGGCGAAAACTTCCCCCTGTCCGTCGCCCGACTGCAAAGAGCGAAGCCGCCGTCCTCCGCGGCCTCGAGTGGCTGCGTATCAACCAAAATGAAGATGGCTCGTGGGGTGACTCCAGCAAGCCGGCGATGACCGGGCTCGCGCTGCTCTGTTTCCTCGGCCACGGCGACCTTACCGATTCTCCACAGTACGGCCTCACCGTGAGCCGCGCCATCCAGTGGCTCCTCGAAAATGGCACGCGCCATCAAGGCCGGCTGAACATGGATGCCAAGTTCACGCAACCCGGAGTGTATGAGCACGGCATCTGCACCTATGCGCTCGGCGAGTATTTCGCTATGACCGGGGACGAGCGCGTGGTGGAGCTGCTCCGCCAGGCCGTCGCACATATCGTCCAAGGACAGGGCTCCGGCGGCGGCTGGATGTATTCCTACGACAAGACCGCGAACGATCTCTCGGTAAGTGGCTGGCAGATTCAGGCCCTCAAGGCCGCGCATCTCACGAAACTGAATCTCCCCGGCGTCATTCCGTCCCTCGACCAAGCGGTTCGCTACCTCGATAGCGTCAAGGGTCCAAAAGGCGGGTACGGCTATCGTGGCCCCGAGGATCGTTACAGCCTCACGGGCGTCGGTCTCCTGGGTCATCTGTTTTGGAAAGGTGAACGCGGCGAACTTCGCACCGGCATGACCTGGCTTCTCGAGGAAACCGCGAAAAACAAACCCCTGAAATACCAGGGTGCGAGCGCGGACCTTTACGCCTGGTACTACCACACACAGGCCTGCCTCATGTTTGGCGGCACGGCATGGGACAAATGGAGAGGCTGGTTCATTGACGAGATTTCTGAAGCCCAAAGCCCCGACGGAAGCTGGCCAGTCCCGGGCGCCAAAGGCCACGGCCCGCAGAGCGATCCCGGCCGGAACGGCGCAGCATATCGCACCACGCTCTGCATCCTCATGCTCGAAGTCTTCTACCGCTACATGCCCACCACGCAGGGCTGAGCGGCATTCCCATTCCCAAAACACGCAAAGGGCCGCGTCTCTCCGGACGCGGCTCTTTGCTTTTCCCTCCAGGAGACGCCCGCTCAGAAACTCCCGCCGACCTGCCATTCCTCCACGAGCGCCTTCGGCACCTCGGCGAGGAAACGCGACGGGCGCTGGAGCGGGTCGCCGTAGCCGGAGTTGAACGACATGCAGGGGTAGCTCAGATACAGTTCATCCTTCGCCCGCGTCACGGAGACATAAAAGAGCCGGCGTTCCTCCTCGATCGCGTCGGGATTCTCGAGCGAACGGCCCGACGGGAATTTCCCATCCGCGAGCCAGATCACGAAGACCACCTTCCACTCGAGCCCCTTCGCCTGGTGCACGCTGCTCAACGTCACGCGGTCCTTCTCGTCGGCATTGGCCGCGTTGCTGTCCATGGTCGTCAGCAGCGCGAGCTGGTCGAGGAATGCCTGCGTGCTCTCGTACTGCCGCGCGAAATTGGCGAGCGTATTGAGATCCTCGCGCCGCAGGTCGTAATTCGGGAACTTCGCCCGCGCGTAGTCGTCGTAAATCGCCTCCATCACGCTCTGGATCATCTGCGACGGCGGAACGAGCCGGCCCCCGGGCGCGAGTTCATCCAGCGTGTAGATGCATTGCTCCCACCCCTTCTGCGATTTCGCGGGGACCTTCAGCGGCGCCAGCAGCTTCTTCACCGGCGGCAGGCCCTCCCAGGGATTCGCCACCGTCTCGGGCAACGCATCCGTCGGCTCGTCCCCCGCCGGCGGCACAGGTGACGCCGGCGCAGGCTGCACTGGTGCGCCCGCCGCCTCCAGCGCCCGCAGCACGCCGTCCCACAGCGTGTCCGCGCTGCGCGGACCGACCCCCGGCAGCAGCTTCACCATGCGCTTGAACGCCACCTCATCCCGCGGATTCGCGATCCATTTCAAAAACGCCGCGACATCCTTGATGTGCGCCTGCTCGAAGAACCTCAGCCCGCTCGTGATCTCAAAAGGCACGCCGCGCCGGGTCAGCTCCATCTGCAGCTCCATCGAGTGAAAGTGCGCCCGGTAAAGCACCGCCATCTCCTCCAGCCCCGTCCCCTCCTCGGGCAACTCGAGGATGCGCTGCGCGACGAACTGCGCCTGCTGCTGCGAATCCGCCAGCGGCACCAGCGCAGGCTTCACGCCGCTTGCCTGGCGCGCACTCGTGAGATGCTTCTCAAACTGATGCTCATTCCCCGCGATCGCCGCATTCGCCAGCGCCAGCACCTCGGGCACCGAGCGGTAATTCGTCTCCACCTTGTAGATCCGCGCACCGGGATGCCGCTTCGGGAACTCGAGGATGTTCCGGAAATCCGCCCCGCGCCACGAGTAGATACTCTGCGCATCGTCGCCCACCACCATCACATTGTGATGCCGCGCCGCGAGGATTTCGATGAAGTCATTCTGCAGGTGATTGGTGTCCTGATACTCATCCACGAGGATGAACTGAAACTGCCGCTGGTAATGCTCCGCCACCGCTGCATTTCCGCGCAGCAGCGCCAGGGGCTTCTCCAGCAGGTCGTCGAAATCGACCGCGTTCGCCCGCCGCTTCTTCGCCTCGTAGCGCTTCCGCACCTCCGCGAACTGCTCCGCAAACTCCAGGAAATGCGGATACCGTTCCAGCAGCACATCGTCCAGCTTCCGTCCCGTGTTCAGCTGAAAGCTCAGCACATCCGCCAGCACCTCGCCCTTCGGGAACCGCTTCTCCTTCGGATCGATCCCGAGCGACGCCATCACCCCGTCGATCATCTCCTCCGCATCCTCGCGGTCCATGATGCTGAAGCCCGGGTTGAATCCCGCCTCCACCGGATGCCGCCGCAGGATGCGATTGCCGATGCTGTGAAAAGTCCCGCCCCACAGGCCGGAGAGATCGCCCGGGATCAGCGCGGCGACGCGGTCCAGCATCTCGCGCGCGGCCTTGTTCGTGAAAGTGAGCAGCAGGATGTGCTGCGGCTGGATTCCGTTCTCGATCAGGTACGCCACGCGATACGTCAGCGTCCGCGTCTTCCCGCTTCCCGCGCCCGCGATCACCAGCGCCGGCCCCGGCGACGCGGTCACCGCCTCGAGTTGCTGCGGATTCAGCTCGGCCGCAAAATCAATCCGCGGACCGCTCGGTTGCGGACGATGAAGCGTGTATTGGCGGGCCATGGGTGCGGGAGTCCATAGCGGCAGGGATGCGCGAATTCATCAAGAACTTCGCGACTTTGAAAAATGAGCGACCTCTCCATTCACCGCGCCGGCGGGATGCCAACGCCGGGCGCGGTTCGTTGTCGCGTGCAAAGCAGAAGCGCACCCGGATTCGGCGTCAATCGCGCCCACTCATGGACGCACTCCCGGAAATTCCGGGGAAAATTCCCGTTGACGCATCGGGGACGCCCCATATTATTCCCGCCTCTCTTATCCAGAGTGGCTGAGGGTTCTGGCCCTGCGACGCCACGGCAACCGCTCCGATTAAACCCGGGGGACCAGGTGCCAAATCCAGCCTCGGGCCACCATGGCGCGGGGATAGATGAGAGCGAAGCGGCGATTGTCATCGCCCCTCGCCACTCCGGGAAGAGCTGTCCAGTTCTGCATAGCCATGCAAAAAAATACACCTTCCTACTTCTCGAACCTCAAGTGCCGCGAGTGCGGCAAGCTCTACCCGAAGCAGGCCATCCACGTCTGTGATTTCGACTTCGGCCCGCTCGAGGCCGCGTACGACTACGATGCGATCAAAGCCGTGCTCACGCGCAAGCTCATCGAGTCGCGCCCGCAGACCATGTGGCGCTACCGCGAGCTGCTCCCCATCGATGGCGAGCCGACCGTCGGCACGCAGGTCGGCTACACGCCGCTCGTGAAGGCGGACCGCCTCGCAAAGGTCCTCGGCATCAAGTCGCTCTACATCAAGAACGACACCGTCAACTACCCCACCCTCTCGTTCAAAGACCGCGTCGTCTCGGTCGCGCTGAGCCGCGCTCGTGAACTCGGCTTCAAAGTCGTCGCCTGCGCCAGCACGGGCAACCTCGCGAATTCCGTCGCCGCCAACGCCGCGAGCGCCGGGCTGAAAAGCTACGTGCTCATCCCCGCGGACCTCGAACAGGGCAAAGTGCTCGGCTCGCTCGTCTATGGCACAAACGTCGTCGCCATCCACGGCGCGTACGATCAGGTGAACCGGCTCTGCTCGGAAATCGCCGGCAAATACGGCTGGGGTTTTGTGAACGTGAATCTCCGCCCATACTACGCCGAGGGATCGAAGAGCATGGGCTTCGAAATCTGCGAGCAACTCGGCTGGCGCATCCCGCGTCACACCGTGGTCCCGATGGCCTCGGGCTCGCTGCTCACCAAGATCCACAAGTCGTACACCGAATTCACCAAGTGCGGCCTTGTGAACGACACGCCATTCACCGTCCACGGCTCGCAGGCCACCGGCTGCGCACCGATCTCGCACGCGATGAAAAAGGGCACCGACATGGTAAAGCCCGTGCCGAAGCCCGACACGATCGTGAAGTCCCTCGCCATCGGCACGCCCGCCGACGGCTACTACGCCATTCACGCCATGCGCCAGACCGGCGGCTTTGCCGAAGACGTCACCGACGACGAAGTGGTCGCCGGCATCCGGCTTCTCGCGGAGAATGAAGGCATCTTTTCCGAAACGGCAGGCGGCGTGACGGTCGCATGCGCGAAGAAACTCATCGAGAGCGGCAAGATCCCTCGCGACGAGGAAGCCGTGCTCTGCATCACCGGCCACGGCCTCAAGACGCAGGAAGCCATCGTCGGCAAATGCGGCGAACCGCGCCTCATCAAGCCGAGCCTCCGCGAGTTCGAGGAGCAAATCTACGCCCCCGACCAGGCCGCAACCGCCACCAAATCCTAATTCCTAACTCTTAAATCGAATGGCCAACGTCAGAATCCCAACCCCGCTCCGCAAACTCACCAACGACCTCGAAGTCGTCAGCGCCGCAGGCGCCAACATTGGCGAACTGCTGGATAACCTCGACAAGGCATTCCCCGGCCTGCGCGAGCGCATCTGCGACGAGGAAGGCAACGTCCGCCGCTTCGTGAACATTTTCGTCAACGACGAAGACATCCGTTTCCTCGAGGAGCGAGCCACGCCGGTGAAAGACACCGACGAAGTGAGCATCGTCCCCGCCATCGCCGGCGGCTAGAGTCACCGCGCGGCTCCTCTTATTCCTAATCTTAATCTTAATCCCTGCACCGGACCGCTGCGCGCTCCGCTTGCAGAATAAGAATACGATTAAGAAGCCGGCTCCCGAGTCACGCCCAGCGAAATCTGAATTCCTAAATCCCAAATCCTAAATTCTCCCATGGCCTCCGAAGTGCATCGCCTCTGGCTCATGTATCCCACCCGACTGGTCACCCGTCCGGTCATCTGGGAACTCGTGAAGAAATTCGAAGTCGTCACGAACCTCCGGCAGGTCAGCATCAACGACGAAGTCGGCCTCGTGTGCCTCGAACTCAGCGGCGAGCGCGCCGAGATCAAGCGCGCCATCGCGTGGCTCGAGGAACTCGGCGTCAAGGTG
>JBEBGK010000491.1:0-3811 GCA_040081515.1 Chthoniobacteraceae bacterium | reverse complement strand
GATCTTGGGCGACTTCATCAGCCGCTTGCCGTCGTTGCGATTCCACGCCGGCAACCGGCGAACCAGCAGCAGGTCGACGCCATTCAGAAGCAGCTCGATGAACTGGATGCGCGGCTCTATCGCGAGACGCAGGAATACCAGTTCACCAAGGCGACCTTCGACCAGGATCGCTACACGTTCGAAGTCGCGCGCGAGCATGGCGCATCGTCGGCCGAGAAGATGGGCGAGGAAGTCTTCTCGCTCCGCGACCGGATGGACGAGTTGAACCTGGTCGTGGAGAAATCGAACTCCGAGCGCGCGGCACTCGTCAAGCAGCTCGAGACGTTCACGGGCGGTGTGGGGACGGCGCAGAAGGAAATTGCCGCCCTGGAGGCCGAGTACCGCCGCCTGACGACGCGCGCGGAAGTGTTGGCGCCCAGCGCCGTCAAGGACTACTTCAGAAACGCCCCGCTCCTGGACTTCCTGGCGCCGACGCTCAAGGTCAACCAGATCATCACGCCGAACGTCGTGGACGATGTGAACTTCACGCGTGTGCAGAAGATGGACCGCTGCACCACGTGTCACCTGCTCATCGACCGGCCTGGCTACGAAAAGTATCCGCAGCCCTACACGACGCACCCGAACCTGGGTAAGTACCTCGGGAGCGCCTCGGCGCACCCGATGGACCAGGTGGGCTGCACGGTGTGCCACGAAGGTCAGGGGCAGTCGGTGACATTCCGGGGCGTGCATCACACCCCGGCCACCGACGCGCAGAAAGCGGAATGGGAAGAAAAGCACCATTGGCATGAGCCCCATGAGTGGGACTACCCGATGCTGCCGAAGGGGATGACCGAGGCGTCCTGCGCCAAGTGCCACAAGCAGGAAGTCTACGTGCCTGGCGCCGAGAATCTGAACGTCGCCTATGCGACTTATGAGCGCGCCGGCTGCTACGCGTGCCACAAGACGAAGGGTTTCGAAGGGCTCCGGAAGCCGGGCCCGACGCTCACCAAGATCAACGCGAAGCTGACGCCCGACTGGGTGAAGACCTGGATCCGAAACCCGAAGGCCGTCAAGCCGACCACCTGGATGCCGCGGGTTTGGTACAACTCGAACTCCAGTTCGCCGGAGGACGCGATCCGGAACGAGGCCGAGATCAACGCAGCCGTCGCGTATCTCTTCGCGAATACGGAAGCCTACGAGTCTGAGGTCAAGAACCCGCCGACGGGTAACGCGGCCTCCGGCGAAGCGATCGTCAAGGGGATCGGCTGTCTCGGTTGTCACGTGCTCACGGAGAAGGACCGCGGCGAAGCCGGGCCTCACCGGACCTTCGGCCAGCCGCTCCAGAACATCGGCAACAAAACCACCTACGAGTGGATCTTCAATTGGGTGCGCAATCCGAAGCACTACAACGCCGAAACCTACATGCCGGACATGCGCCTGACCGATGCGCAGGTGGCGGACGTCGCGACGTTCCTGTCGGGTCTGAAGGATGCGAGCGGGGAAGCCGCAAAGGCGAGTCCGGACCAGGCGGCAGTTGATGCAACCTTGCTCGACTATATGAAAGCCGTCATGCCGTTCGAGGATGCCAAGGCGGCGATCGCAAAGATGGATCCGGCGACGAAGCAGCAGCAACTCGGCCAGCGAGTGATCAATCGATATGGCTGCTACAGCTGCCACCTAATCAAGGGCTTCGAAACGACCCAGCCCATCGGCACGGATCTCTCTGAAGAGGGAAGCAAGCTCGTTTCCCGCCTGGACTTCGCGCTCATCGAGAACATTCCGCACTCGTCGAAGGTGGGCTGGTTCAACCAGAAGCTGCACGACCCGCGCATCTTCGACAAGGGGAAGGTCGTCAACCAGCTGGATAAGCTCCGAATGCCCAACTTCGAGTTTACCGACCTGGAGGTTCAGCGGTTGCTGACCGCGATCATGAGCTTCCAGCGGGAGATTCAGCCGTCCCAATCGATGCCCGTCAAGACGGCCCGCCGCGACTACATCGTCCAGGGCCGCGCCCTGGTGAGCCGCCGCAATTGCGTGGGCTGCCACCAGATCGAAGGCAACGGTGGTGATTTCGCGAAGTTGGTGCCGGAGCCGACGCTCGCTCCACCAGTTTGATTTCCTTCTTGCAACGCGGCCCCGATGGCCAAGATCGTGCCGAGCATTCCGGCCAGCGGATAAGTCTCGATCATCGAACGCCAGACGTTGAAGATCGTCTCGAATCGGAGTGCATGCAAGTAGCGGCGTTTTTCATCGAGGATGCTCATCCGCACTGCCAATTGCTGCCGATCGTCCGCTCGAACTGGCGTGTCCAACGCATCTTTGACATCGGTGAGAAAAGCTTCGATCTGATCAGACAGATGCACGCTGCGGTCGAGCACGCTGCGATGCCGCATTCCGCGCGTGAAGTCTTCCAGAGTTTGAGCGATCGTCCGCAGGTTGTGCCGATACGCCATCCACAGCATGACGAACACAACCAAGTGGATGATGAACGCGCAGCAGATCGCCGGCGTCATGAGTTCTGAAAGGCGTTCCAGAAATTGGGTGGGAATTTTCATGGACAGGTCCGGCGACAGGTGTCAAAAGTCGGGCGGCCACTCATATTCCCAGCCGTTCCAGGACGTAAAGGGCACTTTCGGCGCGGAGGTTGGCTCCCCAAGCATCAGGAATCGCGCGGCGTTTGATGATCGGCACTTCGCGGATGATGCTGATTCCTTGCTTCTCGCAAAGACTACGGAAGTCGCGCAGCGTCATGAAGTGAATGTTGGGAGAGTTGTACCACTCGTAGGGGAGCGATTCGGTGATCGGGGCTCGCCCCTGCCACAGCACTTGGAATCGTACCTGCCAGTACCCAAAGTTAGGCACCACGACGAGCCCTCGCTTGGCAACTCGCAACATCTCCTCTAGCACAAACTGAGGTCGCAGCACCTGCTGCAACGTTTGGCTAAGCACCGCGATGTCAAACGACTGATTTGGAAATTCGGACAGGCCGGCATCCAAATTCGCTCGCACGACGGGAACTCCGCGATCGATCGCCGCCAGCACATTTTCGGGATCGAGATCCACTCCCTGCACTTCGCACCCATGCACATCACGGAGCTTCGCCAACAATCGTCCGTCACCGCATCCAAAGTCAACGACGCGGCTCCCACGATCAACGTGCTGCAACAAAATCTCATCCGTCAACGCCGCCGTCGGGTCCGGCATGCAATATCTCTTGGCCATACGAATATCCTCCTTCTGGCGGGAAGCTTATTCGACGCGCAGGATGTAACGCCAAGTAGTCGCTTCCGCACCGGGTTTCGCCCACGTTCCGATTTCTTTTTCTTCGTACAGCAAGATTTCGTCACCACGCGACAAGCGGAGCTCAGTATTGATCGCAACAAACGGCTTCAATTCTCCGGAATTGGAACACTCGCTTCCAAACTCGCCGCTTCTGACTCCCGCAGCATCTTGGAGACAGTGGACCAGATCGTTTAGCCGCGATGTCGGTAGTCCACCTTCCCATAAATCCGAGATGTCGCGGACGCCGTTACTGTCCTCAATAATCAATTGGACTCGGGCTTCTGAAATGAAAGTCGTGTACGCCAAATGAAAAGTAAATTCGCCAGCTGGGTGAATGGTGCAATCCGTGATTTCTACTTTTGCTGCGGCCCCGGAAGGAAAGCCCGTTCGACGGTCCAACAACACACGGCATCCCAGAACTGTCGAACAACCAAGTAAAACGACAAGTATTCGCGTCAGCCATTTTCTCGCTTGATGCGGATCATTGATCGGTTCGATCGGTGCCATGATGAGACAGTCGTTGAATTCAACTTAAAAAGCACGATGAAAT
>JBEBGK010000490.1:0-3817 GCA_040081515.1 Chthoniobacteraceae bacterium | reverse complement strand
GGGTCGGGCGGTGCGCGGATCGGCCGGTAGCGGCGGGTGGCATGTCGGCGGATGCGAGTCCGCGCGCTTGCGCCGGAACAGGGCAGGGGATACTGGTGGCGCCGCTTTCCCCGGGCCGGGCGCGCACGCATCAATGCGAATCCTTCTTACGAAACTCAAACTCATCGGCGACGCCCTCTTGATGACGCCGACGGTCTGCGCCATCCGCGCGCGTTATCCGGATGCAGAGATCGTTGTGGTGGTGCGCAAGGGCACGGAGGGAATTCTGAAGGGCTGTCCGGCAATCGACCGGGTGCTGACGGCGGCGGCGCCGGAGGAGCACCGCAGGTCCCGATGGAACTGGATCGAGGATCTGAAACTGATCCTCGAACTGCGGCGGCGCCGTTTCGACTACGCGATCGAGTTGAGCGACGGCGATCGCGGGCGATGGGTCTGCGCACTTGCCAGCGCGAAAGTCCGCAGCACCAACCATTACATCCTCAAGCTGCATCCGCTCTGGAAGAGAGTTTTCGGAAGCATCTCGACCTATGAGTGGGGCTATCGGCACCGGGTCGAAAAGGATTTCTTCACCGTGGCCCACTGCCTCGATCTCGGAGACACGCCGCCCGCCCTTTGTTTCGAGCGGAGCCGCACCGTGGCATCATGGGCGTCGCAGCAGGCCGGCGAAGGTTGCGTCGTCATTCATCCCGCGACCCGCATGCCGGAGAAGGTGTGGCCTGAGGATCGATGGATCGAGCTGGGCAAGGCGCTCGCTTCCCGGGGCATTCGCATCGTGATCAGCGTCGGCCCGGCCGGGGCGGAGGTTGCGTTGGGAGACCGCATCGCCTCCGGGATCGGCCCGCAGGCATTCAGCACGCGCGGGGAACTGGGCTGGCCGCAACTCGCGCATCTGCTCTACGCCGCGCGTGTCTTCGTCGGTGTCGATACCGCCGCCATGCATCTCGCCGCGGCGTGCCAGTGCCCGACGGTGGCCATTTTCGGGCTGACTTCATTTCTCCAATGGAAGCCGTGGATGTGTCCCAGCCGCGTCCTTGCGGGACTCGGCGAGATGCAGGAACTCCGGGCGGAAATGGTCCGGGATGAAAACCCGATCGAGAAAGTCTCCGTGGAGTCGGTCCTCTCGGCTGTGGATGAACTCGCAAAGGAGTGCAGCCAGTCGCGTGAGTCCGCGGTCCACCGCCTTGCTCCGATGCCGGGAACGAACTAGCGCGAAACCCAGCGACCATGGCAGAGACCACCGCCGCCCCACGGATCGCCTTTTTGATCCAAGGCCACGATGCGCCCAGCACGCGCATCCGCATTCTGAATCTGCTCCCGCATTTTCAGGCGGCGAATTTCCAGACCCATGTGGAGGTGTATCCGAATTCCATCCGGGACTGGCGGCTTGTGCTTCCCGGAGTTCGCGGCGCGGACATCCTCTTCATTCAGAAACGGCTTCCAAGCCTGCTCGAAGCGCTGTTCCTGAGGCGGCTGGCGAAGCGGATCATTTTCGATTTCGACGACTCGGTGTGGCTCCGCAACCGGCAGGGGGATGCGCGGCCCAGCCGCAAGCTGCAGCGTCGTTTCAAGCATTTCCTGAAACGGGTGGATCTCGCGATCTGCGGAAATCCTATCCTGGAAGACTACCTGCGCCGGCAGTGCCCCATGGTGGCATCCGTGGTGATCCCATCGAGCGTCCCTGCGCCGGAACCGCCGGTGGAGCGGACGGCCAACGCTCCATTGCGGGTCGGATGGGTGGGGACGGAGATCAATCTGCCTTACCTCGTCGCGATCGAGCCGGCGTTGATTGCGGCGCACGCGAGCGTGCCGTTTGAACTCACCGTCATTTGCAGCGCACCGCCACGGTTTGAGCGCTTCCCGCATGTCCGCTTCGTCCCATGGTCCGAGAGGACGGAGTATGAACACATCCGGCAGTTCGATGCGGGAATCATGCCTCTCGTCGACAACGAGCACAGCCGGGGAAAATGCGCCTACAAGGCGCTGCAATACATGAGCGGCGGCGCGCCCGTGATCGCGAGTGACGTCGGGATCAACCGTGAATGGATCGAGAAGCCGGGGGCGGGAGTGGTCGTGAGTCCGGACGGCTGGACGGATGCCCTCGTGAAGGTCCTGTCGAGCGAGTCGCTACGGGTGCAAATGGGGACCCGGGGAATCGAGGCGATCCGCAACGGGTTCAGGCACGGAGACGCCGCGGCGCAGTACCTCCAGGCGTTCCGTCGGCTGCTCACGCAGGCATAGGAGCGGCGGAAACGGAATTCGCGACCCGGGTCACGCGCCCGCTTTCCGCAGGATGAAGACCACCTCCGAGCCGTTCTTGCAGGAGGCCTCGATTTCGAATCCGAGACGCCCACTCAGGTGGAGCATCAGCTCGATCAGTTCGCGCTGTGTCCAGACGTGGAAATGAATCGAATAATCACGCGCCATCAGATCATCAGCAACACGGCGGATTTCCTCTTCGCCCGTAATCCCGGGAGTGAAGCGGGCGACCTCCTCGAAGTGAGCCCGCCGCGATCGTTGCGGGCCCTGCTCATGGTCCTCGATCAGATGCGTCAACGTCGTGAGCGGACGTTCCCGATCGAACGTGTGCCGCTTGTCCGGGACGCCGAGGTAGATGATTCCGCCCGGAACGGTCACCCTCAGAAAGTTCCCGAGTGTGCCGATGGGATCCTCGCAATGCTCGAGGAAGTTCCGTGCGATCACAAAGTCCATGGACGCATCCGCGATTCCCGACAGCGTTTCTCCGTCCGTCACGATATCCACAGGCACGAGAGGCGTGTCTTTCAATTCCGGATACTGCGACCGCAGATCATTGACGGAGAGCCGGTCCACGTACTTCACCCGTGCGCAGGGCGGGATCCGCAGGGGATTGTGCAAGGCACCGATTTCGCAGCCCGTGCCCCGCAGGTAGATCCGCGGCAGATATTTCGCCATCCGGCCGGTGGCTGGCACCGGCAGCAGGCTGTGAAAACGTTCCATCAACCGGCGCCGGAACATCCTGATGGGGCTCGCTTTCATTTCTTCGCTGCCGCGGAGGATTCGTGAATCATTGCGTGAACTGCAATTCGTGGAGCCTCCGGTAGGCGCCATTCTGCTCCAGCAGTTGCGCCGGCGGCCCGATTTCGATGATCCGGCCCTGGTCCATCACTACGATCACATCTGCATTCTGGACGGTGGACAGCCGGTGCGCGATGCAGACGGTCGTGCGGCCCTGCATCATTTCGTCCAGCGCAGCCTGCACGGCGCGCTCGGACTCCGCGTCGAGCGAACTGGTCGCCTCGTCGAGGATGAGGATGGGCGCGTTCTTCAGGATGGCGCGGGCGATCGCGATGCGCTGCCGCTGGCCGCCGGAGAGCATCACCCCTTTCTCGCCGATGACGCAGTCGTAGCCCTCCTGCTTCTCGGTGATGAATTCGTGGGCATGGGCGTGCTTCGCCGCCTCGATCACTTCCTCCCGCGTCGCGCCGGGGCGCCCGAGTGCGATGTTGTTGTGGATGGTGTCGTTGAAGAGGATGGTATCCTGCGTCACCACGGCGATCTGCTCCCGCAAGTCCCGCGTCCGCACCTCGCGGATATCGACTCCACCGATCGTGATGCGTCCGGCCTGCGGATCGTAGAAGCGCAGCAGGAGGTTGGTGACCGTCGTCTTGCCCGCCCCGCTGCTGCCGACGAGTGCCACGAGCTGGCCGCTCTTCACGGCGAGGTCGAAATCGCGCAGGACCGCCTTCTCGCCATAGTGGAAATTGATGTGCTCGAACCGGACATCCGCCCCGGCGGCGCGCAGCGGCTTTGGATTCTCCGGCTCGATGAGGTCGTTCTT
>JBEBGK010000489.1:0-3820 GCA_040081515.1 Chthoniobacteraceae bacterium | reverse complement strand
CGGTAAACGGTGGCCGTGTCGCGAATCACCTCCGGCCAGAGCCCGGGCGAGACGAAGAGGTAGTCGATGCGCGAATATTCGTCGGCGACGGGCCAGTGATGCGTCCAGCGGTCGTTCACGGAATCCCGGGCGCTGAGGTCGGCCATGCGCGTCGGCGATCCCCGCACGCCGCTGACTTCCGCGAACATGGGGCTGTTCTTCGAGTCGTTGAAATCGCCGTAGCACAGCAGATTCGTGGCGGGCGCGGACTCGAGGATCGACTCGAGGTGCGCGCGCAGTTTCATCGCCTCATGGCGGCGGATCAACGCCTCACCCTCGGGTGTCGGGAGCCGCGATTTCAGATGCACGCCGACGCAACGGAGCTGGTAGGCGGGCGAGACCGCGATGGTCACGTCGAGGAAGCCGCGTTTCACGGATTGCGCGGTGCCATTCAGCGTAAACGGAACCTTCGGCGCGGAGTCGCGCCGCACGATCGGGAAACGGCTCACGAGCGCGAGGTGGCGCTCCGTGTCCTCGGCGCGCAGATACTCGCTGTCCTTGTAGCCGAGACCGGCCTTTTCCAGCCGGGCCTTGAAGTCCTCGAACATCGCCTCGGAGCCCATTTCACAGACTCCCAGGATGTCCGGATCGATCTCGCGGATGATTCCGATGAGCGCGGCGATCTCCGCCTCGGGCTTCGGCCTGGTCCCGCGGCCGGGAGCCTGGTCCTTGCCCACGTAGTTGCGCAGATTGTAGGTGCAGAAAACGATGCCCTGTGCCGGGTCGCGCCCTGCTGCGGCCAGGGGCGCGACGACCAGGGCGAGAAAAACCAGGATGCGCTGCATGGGACTCCGGCAAAAAGAAAAAGGCCCGCCGTCCGGGCGAGCCTTTTGCTTGGAGAATCAGTTCGTTTTTCTCAGGCGTGCGTTCCGTGATGCTGGGAATCCACGGGCGACCCCGGGGCACTGGACTGCTGAGTTCCGACCGGCTGCGAAGTCGCCGTCGATTGCGAGGGCGGAGGCTCGATCCTCGGCGTGGACTCGCGCATGATTTCATCGGTGATTTCATTCTTGGCCTTGGAGAATTCACGAATGGCCTGGCCGAGACCGCGGGCGAGTTCCGGAAGTTTCTTCGCACCGAAAAGCAGCAGCAGGACGAACAGGATGAAGAGACCCTGCGGCCCCATGATGTTGGCGAAGACGGGAGTGAATGGGATGCTCATGGAGTTGGTTGGATTGGGAATTAAGTAGCACCGATGGGATCGGGGCGCAATGAGTGATTCGTCGGCGACGGATCAACCCGCGAACCGCGGCGGTTGTTAGCGGGAGTTTGAATCCCGGTGTCGGCCGGGACGTGAGAAGCGTGTGATTCGGGTCAGCATCAAACTCGACAGAATCGGCGGGATTCGACACGGTCCGGCCATGTCGTCCGAAAAACTGAATACGCACCAGAAGGCGCTGAACATCAACCTCGATGGCCGCTGGTATGGGTCGTTTGCCGAGATCGGAGCGGGACAGGAGGTGGTCCGGTGGTTTTTCCGGGTGGGCGGCGCGAGCGGGACGGTGGCGAAGAGCATGAGCGCGTACGACATGGCGGTGAGCGACGCCATCTACGGGAACGCGGAACGGTATGTCTCGCGTCCCCGGTTGCAGGCGATGCTGGACCACGAGTACGCCCTGAACATCGAGCGCCTCTCGGCCATCCGCGGGGACAGCACCTCGTTCTTCGCGTTTGCGAACACCGTGGCGGCGCGCAATTTCAAGGGCACGAACGAGTGCCACGGCTGGATGGGGGTCAAGTTCCAGAGCCACCCGCGCGACGAGGCGAGCCAGGTGATCATCCATGTGCGGATGCTCGACACGGATGCGCAGGCGCAGCAGGAGGCGCTCGGCATCGTGGGTGTGAACCTCTGCTATGGCTGCTTTTTCGTCCATCACGAGCCGGAGAAGTTTGTGGAGAGCCTCCTCGACGGACTGACCACCGGACGGATCGAGATCGACATGATCGAGTTTGCCGGCATCGAGTTCCGCGCGGTGGACAACCGGGTGATGGCGCTCAAGCTGGTGCAGATGGGGCTGAGCGGCGCGGCGATGTTCGGGCCCAATCGCGAGGTGCTGCAGCCGAGCGAGGTGTTTTACCGGAAGGCGGTACTCGTGGAGCGCGGCAGCTTCCGTCCGCTCACGAATGTGAACGTGGACATGATGCGATGCGCCCTCGAGAAGTTCACCGCTGAGTCTGCGTTGAAGGGCAAGAGCGTGGTGCAGGTGATGGAACTCACGATGACGAATCTGCTCCAGACCGGCGCGATGGACCGGCGTGACTTTCTCGCCCGCGCGGATGTCCTCAGCGCCGCAGGGCTGACGGTGCTGGTGAGCGACTACAGCGAGTTCTTCCGGCTCGGTGCGTACCTGAGCCGGATTACCAAGGAGCGGATCGGCCTGGTGCTCGGCGTGCCGACGTTGATCGAACTTTTCAACGAGAAGTACTACACCCAACTGCCGGGTGGCATTCTCGAAAGTTTCGGCAGGCTCTTTAAGAACGACCTGAAGCTTTTCGTCTATCCGCTCCAGGATCCCCTCACGGGAACGATCCAGACGGTGGAGACGGTGAAGGTCGCCCCCGAGTTGCAGAAACTTTACGGCTACCTCCACGATCGCGGCAGCTTTGTGGCGCTGGACAATTTCAATGCCGAGTGTCTGCCCATCATGAGCCGCGAGGTGCTGAAGAAGATCGCCGACCGTGATTCCAGCTGGGAGCGGATGGTCCCCGCCGAGGTGTGCGAACTCATCAAGAAACGCGGCTTCTTCGGTTACGTGAAGGGGCCGCGCGGATAGGCCGGGATGGCGTTCTTCGACTGTCATTTCGCGAGCGAGGTGCTGGGTCTGGCGTCGTCCGCGCAGGTGCTCATTCCCCAGCGGCCGTCCTCCGCCGCGGCGCGTCCGCATCGCACCCTCTATCTGCTGCACGGGCTGAGCGATGACCACACGGCATGGATGCGGCGCACCAGCATCGAGCGGTATGCGGAGGAAAGGCAGATCGCCGTGGTGATGCCCGCGGTGGCGCGCAGTTTCTATCAGGACATGGCCTCCGGGCCGCGTTACTGGACTTTTCTCTGCGAGGAATTGCCGGCGTTGATGCGGCAGTTTTTCCCCCTCTCATCCGAACGCGCAGACAACTTCGCCGCCGGTCTGTCGATGGGCGGATACGGCGCGCTCCGGCTGGGCCTGGCGCGACCCCGGCAATTTGCGGCGGTGGCCAGCCTCAGCGGTGCGCTGGATTTCGTCCGCAGGCTTCGCGAGGCCGGGAAGAGCGGGTCGCGGATCTCCAAGGCGGAATGGGATGGCATCGCGGGAAGCGAGCGGGACGCGTCCGGCACGGACAGTGATCTCTACCATCTCGCCCGCCGGCTTTCCGCGGAGCCCGGGACGGCGCCGGCGATTTACCTCAGTTGCGGGATGGACGATGAATTGCTCCCGGATAATCGCGCCTTTCACCGGCACCTCGATCAGGCCGGGTATCGCCACCACTACACGGAAGGTCCGGGCGGGCACGACTGGGCGTATTGGGACGAGCAAATCCAGCGCGTGCTCGACTGGATCCCGCTTCCCAAATGAGCGACGACTGGCGATCGCGAAACACGCTCTCGGGCCGCGATGCCGCAAAGGCGGCGGCGGTGATCCTAGGGCTTCTGTTCGGGTGCATCCTGCTCGTGTGGGTGGTGACAAGAGCCCTGAAATCCGCCCAACCGCCCGATGTCCCCGAGCCTCCGGCCACGAAGCAGCCGTCTGCCCGGCAAGAAAAAGCCGCGCCCGGATCCCAGGCGCGGCTTTGAAAAAAGCTC
>JBEBGK010000488.1:0-3825 GCA_040081515.1 Chthoniobacteraceae bacterium | reverse complement strand
GCACCCGTGGTTCACCGTGGTGAACGGTGCGAAGTCGTACGTGGAAAAACTGACCGCGCCGTTTCGGAACAAGGTGCTTCTGAAACGCAAAGCCGTGCGCGTGGAACGGATCGCTGGAAAGGCGAGGGTATTCACGGCGGACGGATCGAGCGCGGACTTCGACAAGGTCATCCTCGCCTGCCACGGCGACCAGGCGCTCGCGCTCCTCGCCGACCCGACGGACCTCGAAGCACGGCTCCTGCGAAATTTCCAATACCAGCCGAACACTGCGACGCTGCACACGGACGCCTCCTTCATGCCGCGCACGCACCGATGCTGGGCGGCGTGGAACTACCGCATGGAGGCCGCTCCCGACGGCCGCGTGCTGCCCACGACGCACTACTGGATGAACCGCCTCCAGGGCGTCTCCGATCGCGTGGACTATTTCGTCTCGCTCAACTGCCACCACCGCATCGCGCCCGATCGCGTGTTACGCCGCATCGAATACGAGCATCCGCTTTTCAACCTGCCCGCCATCGCCGCGCAGCGGGAACTGCCAGGGCTCAACCGCATCGCGCCGGACCAGACGACGTATTACGCCGGCGCGTGGTTCAAATACGGCTTCCACGAGGATGGATTCACCAGCGCGCTCGAATGCGCGCGCGCCGTCACGGGAGAGCCGCTCTGGTCATGAACTCCGCCAAAGTAAGCGAGGTTTGCAACCTCGCTCGGGCGAGCGCAGCGAGGCGGTTGGAAACGGCGTCTGAGGGCGCGGGGCCATCGCTCCGCACCATCCCGCCGCATCGACCCATCCTGCCTGCGAGGTTACAAACCTCGCCTACATTATGAACTCCTGCCTCTACGAATGCAGCGTGATGCATCACCGGTTGGAGCCGAAGGAGCACCACTTTCGCTACCGCATCTTCATGTTTGCGCTCGATCTGGATGAAGTGGACGCGCTGGCGCAACGCATCCCGCTCTTCAGCCGGAATCGCTGGAACCTCTACACCTTCCGCGATCGCGATCACCTCACGCTGCCCGGTGGCGCAACAAAATCGACCCGCGAAAACCTCATCGAGTATCTCGCGCAGAACGGCGTCCAGTTTCCGGCTGGCGGGCGTATCCTGCTAGTCACCCTTCCACGTGTGCTCGGCTACATATTCAATCCCGTTTCATTCTACTTCTGCTCGGATCCGGAGGGCGCGCCGCTTTGTGCGGTCGCCGAGGTGGGGAACACGTTCCGCGAGATGAAGCCGTATCTGCTCCCCGCCCCATCGGTGGGTGACACCTTCCGCCTCGTCGCGCCGAAGCACTTCTACGTGTCGCCATTCTCCGCACTCGACCTCTCGTTCGACTTCAAGCTCCGCATCCCCGGCGACGTGCTCGACATCCACATCGACGACCGCGCCGACGACCGCCGCGTGCTGCTGAGCGCGCTCACGGGCAAACGCGCGCCGCTGACCACTACCCGGCTGCTGTGGTTCACGCTGAAGTATCCGCTCGTCACGCTGAAGGTCATCTTCGGGATCCATTGGCACGCCTTCCGGCTCTGGCTCAAGCGCGTGCCCTTTCACCGCAAGGCCGCGAATCCCGAATTGCAACGCGATGTCCTCCGCCCCCACGCATCAATCGCCGAAAAAACACCATGAACGAGACCCTCACAGTTCCCGCAACGACGCGCGCCGATTCGCCGGGCGGACTTTACCAGCGCCTGGTCCTCGATGCGCTCGGCAAAATGACCGCCGCCTGCCTTCGGATCGAACTGCCGGATGGCGCGGCGCGCGAGATCGGGACGCCCGGCGCGGAAGTCAGCGCCGTCATCCGCGTGCGCGACGCCGCGTTCTTCAAGCGGTGCGTGCTCTTCGGCGACGTGGGCTTCGGCGAGAGCTACGTCGATGGCGACTGGGACACCGATTCGCTCGAGCGCGTCATCGCGTGGGCAATCCTCAACGTGGAAAACTCGCCCTCGATGTCGGGATCGAAATCCCGCGCGTTCGCGTTGAACCTCCTCAAGTTCTACAACCGCGCTCTCCATCTCCTGAGGCCAAACAGCGTCGGCACCGCGCGCCGGAACATCTCCGAGCACTACGATCTCGGGAACGACTTCTACCGCCTGTGGCTGGACCCGACGATGACATATTCGAGCGCGTATTTCACCGCGCCGGGCCAGAACCTCGAGACCGCGCAGACCGCGAAATACGACGCGCTCTGCCGCAAGCTGCGCCTCGCCCCCGGCGATCACGTGCTCGAGATCGGGAGCGGCTGGGGCGGATTCGCCTGCCATGCGGTCCGCAATTTCGGATGCCGCGTGACGACCGTCACGATTTCGGTCGAGCAGTTCAATTACGCGCGGGAGCGCTTCCTTCACGAGGGCATCGCCGACCGCGTGGACATCCGCCTCGAGGATTACCGGCGCCTCACCGGCACGTTCGACAAGATCGTCTCGATCGAAATGATGGAGGCGCTCGGCGATCGATACCTCGAGACCTACTGCGCAAAACTCCACTCGCTGCTGAAGCCGGACGGCCTCATCGGCCTGCAATACATCACCGTCCCCGACAACCGCCACGCCGAGTTGAGGCGCGACGTCGATTGGATCCAGAAGCACATCTTTCCCGGCTCGCTGCTGCTCAGCGTCGGGCGCGTGAACCAGGCGCTCAACCGCACCGGCGACCTCTTCCTGCACCATCTCGAGGATCTCGGGCTCAGCTACGCCCGCACGCTCCGCGCATGGTTCGACACTTTCAACGCGCGGCTCGCCGAGGTCCGCGCGCTCGGCTTCGACGGTCGCTTCATCCGCAAGTGGAACTACTACCTCCAGTACTGCGAGGCCGCGTTCGCGATGCGGAACATCAGCGTCGTCCAGGCCATTTACACCCGTCCGAACAATCCTCGCCTTCGCTCCGCATGATCTGGTTTCTCCGCATCGCATTCATCGTCGTGCTCGTCGCGATGTTTGCCGTCACCGGCTGGGCGAGCAGCGTCGTCGCGCTCTGGAACACCCCGCGAGCCGTCGCCACGCATCCGTGGTTCATCGCGACACTGTTCGACACCTACTTCGCCTTCCTCACCTTCTACGCGTGGGTCGCCTACAAGGAGACCGGCAACGTCGCGCGCGTCGTGTGGCTCCTCGCGATCCTGCTGCTCGGAAACATCGCCATGGCGACCTACATGCTCATCCGCCTGTTCCGGCTGCCGGCAAACGCCACCATGGAGCAGTTGCTCCTGCGCGGAAAATGAACGCCGGAATCGTGAGCGAGAATCCTCCCGCCGTGCGCGAGTCCCTTTGGAAAAGACGCGTCGTCACGCCGATCATCACGCAGCTCCGGCAGGGCGTGACCCCGGAGAAACTCGCGCTCACCGTCGCGCTCGGGACGGTGCTCAGCATCTTCCCGATCCTCGGTTCCACCACGCTGCTCTGCGCAGCGGCGGCGGTCGTGCTGCGACTGAACCAGCCCGTGATTCACCTGGTGAACTACCTGGCCTACCCCGCGCAACTCGCGCTCATCATCCCGATTTATCGCGCTGGCGAGAAACTCTTCGGCAACGCCCCGGTCCCGCTTTCCATCCCGCTCATCTTCGAGCGATTCCGGGCGGACTTCGGGCAATTCCTCCGCGACTTCGGGATGATCGCCGTGCAAGGAATCGTCGTCTGGTGCATCCTCGCGCCGCTCATCATCGCCGCGCTCTACTTCATCACCCGCCCCCTGCTCCGCCGCCTCGCGCGGCGATCCATTCATGAGGGATGAAATGATCATCTTCACGCGAGGCGGTCATCCGGAGTGGGACAGGCGTCCCGCCTGTCGTGGTGCGGCCGGCGTCCCCGCCTGCCGATCGAGCGGAGGG
>JBEBGK010000487.1:0-3826 GCA_040081515.1 Chthoniobacteraceae bacterium | reverse complement strand
CGCGGCCGACCACGCTCTGCTTCACGCGCCTCGGCGCGTATTCGAAAATCGGAAGCCCGCGCTCCGCCGCCGCGACGAGCGCCGCGCCGCGCGCCGCGCCGAGCGTGATCGCCGTCCGGTGGCTCTGCACAAAGATGACCCCCTCGAACACCGCGCATTCCGGCACATGCTCCGCGATCACCGCGGCAATCCGCTGCCGGATCGCGAGGAGGCAGCCGCTCGGCAGGAGGGAGACGGCGTTTTTCACCACGCCGTAGTCCACCGCATGCAACTTCCCGCCGCGCTTCTCGAGCACTGCGTAACCGCTGGAACGAAGCGACGGGTCGATGGCAATGATTCGCACGCCGTGTTCATACGCATCGCCGGGCCGGTGCAAAATCCAAACTTCATCCTTTCGCGCAGTGCCCGAGGCGCGCTATAGAAAGCCATGCTGCTCGACCTGATGTACAAAGGCGGACCCGTGATGTGGTTCATCCTCGTTTGCAGCGTGCTCGCGAGCGCCGTGTTTTTCGAGCGCGTGCTGTATTTCCACCGCATCAGCGTGCGCGTGGGCGACCTGATGCGCGGCCTCGCGAATCTCATCCGCGGCCGCCGTTACGCCGAGGCGCAGATGGAGGCCGCGGCGACGAACGGCCCCGTGCAGCGCGTGGTCCACTCGGCCATCATCCACCACAGCGCCTCGCGGCAGGAGCTGAAGGAAATCGTCCAGGAGGCCGGACAGCTCGAGGTGCCCAAGCTCGAACGCCGGCTGGCCCTGCTCGCGACGCTCGCATTCCTCACGCCGCTGCTCGGGCTGCTCGGGACGGTCGCGGGATTGCTCGAGGCCTTCCAGAACATGACCGGCACGACCGGCACCACCAGCTCGGCGGAGATCGCGAACGGGATCTACCAGGCCTTGATCACCACGGCGGCCGGCCTCTCGGTGTGCATCCCCTGCGCGATGGCCTACGCCTTTCTCAGCGCGCGGGTGCGCGCCGCGATGCACGACATGGAGCGCGCGGGCATCGAGGTGGTGAACCTGCTCATGGAAAGCAGGCAGCAGCCGGACATCATCGAGTTCGGCGAGGCGCGCCAGCGCTCGGAAAACCGCGGGTCGTGAAACTCCAGCGCACGTTCGATTTTCCCACCGCGCTCTTTGGCATCATGCCGATGCTGAACGTGCTCTTCCTCGTGCTCGTCTTCTACGTGCTGGGCTCGAGATTCCTCCTCAATCCCGGCGTGCAGGTGAGCCTGCCCGCGACTTCCTTCGCCCTCGGCCCGCAGCGCAACTCGGAGATCATCAGCATCACCGCCGGCCCCGTCCCCGCCATCTATCACCGCGACCGCGAGGTGACGCTCGACGAGCTCCGCGAGCGCCTCGCCACAAATCGCGCGGCGGAGAAATGGCTCATCATCAAGGCGGACCGCAACACACCTGCGGGCGTGCTCGCGGCGGTCACCGACGAGGCGCTGCGCCGGAGCTACTCGGTGATTTTCGCCGGCGACATCCCGAAGCCATGAGCGAGACCGGATCCCCGGCGCCGCTCGGCTTCGACTGGGTCCGGCGCGAAGTCGGCTCCTGGTCGCTCGTCCTTTTCACGCTGCTCTCGCTGCTGCTGCACAGCGCCGCGTTCTTTGTCTTCCAGGGCAAGCAGCCGCTCACGGTCCGCTCCCCGCGCACCGCGCCATCGATCCGTTTCCTCACCGCATCCGACCGCGACGGGAACCGCTCGCCGGAAAACGAAGCCCTGCTCCGCTGGATCGCGACCCAGGATCCCGCGCTCGTCGCAAGAATCCCGACCGTCGAGCCGCAGGGCTTGCTCCCGGTGCCCTACAAGCCGTCCTTCCAGACCGTGCGCACGCTCCCCCTTGGCGTGCCTGCGGAGCCGGCGACGATCGCCTTTCCCCCGCCGCAGGATCCGCTCGCATTGATCCGGAACGCCATGCCGCGCGCCGAGGTGAAGCATGTCGCGCCCGCTCCGCAACCCACGCGCATCTCCGTCTCCGAGTCGCTTGCCGCGCGCAGCCCGTCGGACGTGCGGCTCGTCCCGAAATCGAAGGCGTCCGCTCCCGTGGAACCCACAACGCTGCTCGTCGGAATCTCGGGCAAGGGCGAGGTGCAGTTCTCCTTTCTCCAGCAGACCAGCGGCGACGTCGCGCTCGACGCGGAGGCCGCGGGGTTCGCGCGTTCCCTGCGCTTCACCCCGGCGGAGAACGCGCTGCACTGGGGAACGGTGACTTTTTCCTGGGGCGACGACGCGCTCGGCGGGCCCGTGGATGGCGCGACGAAACCACGCTAGTTCCGCGCATGTTCCGCCTCGAACTCCACGAACTGCTCTTCGTTTACATCGGGCTCGCCCTCGGCGCGGTCCTGCTCGCCGCGCTCCTGCACAATCTCCGCCGCACCCGCCACGAGCGCCGCGCCCGCCGCAACCTCGTGAAATGCCGGCTGTGCGCATTCGAATTCCGCGACGAGTCGCACGCCGAGATCCCCCTCTGCCCCCGCTGCGGCGCCCTCGTGAACCGCGACCCGCTTTCCACGCTCTGACGCACTTCGCGCTTTCCCAGCGCCCCGCGCTTCTGGCAGGCTCCGACATGGCAACACTCGACGACCAGTTCTACCAGCCGGCCGACCAGTTCTTCCCGCGCCACTCCGGCACCGCGCTGACCTACGACGACGTCACGCTCGCCACGCTCTACAGCGAGGTGATCCCGCGCGAGGCAAACCTCGACACGCAGCTCCACGAGCGCCTCCAGCTCCGCCTGCCGATCATCTCCGCGGACATGGACACCGTCACCGAATCGCCCATGGCCATCGCCATGGCGCGCGCCGGCGGCCTCGGCCTCATCCACTGCAACATGCCCGAGCGCCAGCAGCTCTCGGAGGTCAGCCGCGTGAAAAACAACGTCCACGGCCTCATCCAGGATCCCATCAAGATCGGCCCCGGCCAGCTCATCGGCGAGATCCTCGCGATGATCGACGAGCGGCGCTTCGGCTTCAGCACGTTTCCCGTCGTCGATGAAAAGGACACGCTCCTCGGCCTGCTGCCCGGCCACGTAGTGCGCGAACGGTACGCCAGCCGCAAGGTCGCCGACGCCATGATGCCGCGCGCCAGCGTCCAGACGATCCACGAACGCGATCTCGGCGACGACCCGATCCTGGCCGCCGATCGCTTCTTCAACGCGCACATGGGCATCCACAAGCTGCTCGTCGTCGGCGACGGCGACACGCTGCGCGGCCTCTTCACCCTCAGCGACATCGAACGCATCCTCCACGAGCGCGGGTCGCAGTTGAAGCCGGCGCGCGACGCGAAATTCCGCCTGCTCTGCGGTGCCAGCATCATCGGTCTGCGCAAGGCCGACGGCTCGCTCGACCGCGATCGCATCCTCTCCCACGTCGGCGCCCTCGTGGAACGCGGCTGCGACGTCATCGCGGTCAGCACCGCGCACGGGCACAGCCTCGGGGTCGGCGACACAATCCGCCTGATCCGCGGCGAGTTCCCGGAGCTGCCCATCATCGCGGGCAACGTCACCAGCGCGTCGGGCGTCGAATTTCTCGCGGGGTGCGGTGCCAATGTGATCAAGGTCGGCCAGGGCCCCGGCTCGATCTGCACGACGCGAATCGTCGCCGGCGTCGGCATCCCGCAGCTCACCGCGCTCTTTCTCGCGAGCCGCGCCGCGGCGAAGGCGGGCGTCACCGTGATCGCCGACGGCGGCATCACCAAGAGCGGCGACATCGTGAAGGCGCTCACGCTCGCGCAGGCCGTGATCTGCGGCGGCCTGCTCGCCGGCTGCCCGGAGGCGCCCGGCCAGATCATGGAGATCAACGGCAAGCTGTACAAACAAT
>JBEBGK010000486.1:0-3838 GCA_040081515.1 Chthoniobacteraceae bacterium | reverse complement strand
GGGAATCGCACCTTCCATACACACCCATCCATGAAAATCCTGATGACCTCCCTCCTCTGCGCGCTCGCTGTGCGAGCCGTGGCCGCCGACCAACTCCTCGTCGAAGCCGAGAGCTTCAGCACGCCCGGCGGCTGGGTGCTCGACACGCAATTCATCGACATCATCGGTTCGCCCTACCTCATGGCGCACGGGCTCGGAAAGCCGGTGGCCGATGCGGTGACGGAGATCAAGGTCCCGGCTGACGGAAAGTACCGCGTGTGGGTGCGGGCGAAGAACTGGGTGGGGCCGTGGGATGCTCCCGGATCGCCGGGACGTTTCCAAGTGGCGATCAATGGAACCGCGCTGCCCAACGAGTGCGGCGCGACGGGCAAGGACTGGCAGTGGGACGATGCCGGCACTGTGGATCTAAAAGCCGGTGCCGCAAAGATTGCGCTGCACGACCTCACGGGCTTCGCTGGCCGCTGCGACACCATCCTCCTCACCAACGATGCGGGCTTCACTCCGCCCGCTGATATCGCGGGCACGAACGCCCTGCGCCGCAAGCTGCTCGATCTCCCCGATGCCGCGCCGGAGACGCCGGAGTATGATCTCGTGGTCGTCGGCGGCGGTTACTCGGGCATGGGTGCGGCGCTCAGCGGCGCACGGCAGGGCTTGAAGGTCGCCTTTATCCACAATCGGCCAGTGCTCGGCGGCAACGGATCGAGCGAGATCCAGGTGTGGGCGCAGGGCAATACGCGCCGCGGGCTCTACCCGCATCTCGGCGAGATCGTCGAAGAGTTCGCCGATCGCGCGAGCAACAGCCCGGCGGCGAGCGGCGATGAATTCAACGACAGGCTCAAGGAAGCCACGGTGCGCGCGGAGAAGAACATCGACCTCTTCCTCAACACCCACGTCCACAAGGTGGAGATGAAAAAAGGCGGCGCCCGTCCGGCCATCCGCAGCGTCACGGGAATGGACACGCGCACCCATCGGGAGAAGCGCTTCGTCGGGAAGTTGTTTGTCGATTGCACCGGCCACGGCACGGTGGGCGCGCTCGCCGGCGTGGAATTCATGATGGAGGAAAAGGGCCGCATGGGCATGAGCAACATGTGGGTCATGAAGAAATTCCCCACGCCGCAGCCGTGGCCCGACACGCCGTGGGCGCTGCAACTCGGCATGGAGGATTTCCCCATTCCGCGGCCGCTGGCGGAGATCGGAAAGAAGAATGCCGGTCAGCAGGCGGGCTACGATCTCGGCTACACGCCGGTGGAGAATCCACAGGACTACCTGCATGGCGAATGGTTCTGGGAGAGCGGCTTTGACCAGCACCCCATCAACGACCTGGAAAAAATCCGTGACTGGAATTTCCGCGCGGTCTTCGGCGCCGTGAGCGCCATGAAGAAACTCGAGCCGGAGAACTTCGGGAACTTCGCGCTGCACTGGCTGGCGTACATCGGCGGCCCGCGCGAGAGCCGGCGCATCGTCGGCGACTTCGTCCTCAATGGCGAAGACATGGTGAAAGGCATCATCCACCCCGATGGCTGCGTGCCCACGACCTGGGACCAGGACCTCCATTATCCGAAGCAGCAGTACATGAAGAATTACCCGGAGAACCCATTCATCAGCCGCGCGGAATTTGGCAAACACACGGATCGCAAGAATGGCTACCCCGTGCCGTACCGCTGCTTCTATGCGCGGGACATCTCGAATCTGTTCATGGCCGGGCGCACGATCAGCGTGGACCGCCACGCGCTCGGCAGCACCCGGGTGATGCGCACCTGCGGCATGATGGGCGAAGTCGTCGGCAAAGCCGCATGGATCTGCGTGAAATACGACACCACTCCGCGCGGCGTGTACGAGAGCTACCTCGACGTGCTGAAGGATCTCATGCGCCAGCCGGGCGCGATGCGGCGCACGACGCTCGAGGGCTCCCTCATTCTCCCCGACGACGCGAAAAGGCTGCCCCCGCGGGAGGTCGTGGCCAACGACCCGAAAAGACTGGAAGGCATCGTCATCGACGATGCGGACGCGGAACTCACCGGCAAATGGTCGAGCGGCGAAGGCCTGAAGCCTTTCATCGGCAAGCACTACCTCTACGGTCGTGAAGCGGGAGCCAGCGCGCGCTTTCCTTTCACCGTGAAAGAAGCGGGCCGTTACGAAGTGCGCATCTACTTCCAGCCGCACGAAAACCGCGCGAAATCCGCTGCCGTCGCAGTGCAGACCAGCGCCGGCGAGAAGACCTTCAGCGTGGATCAGACGAAGCCCGCAAACGGCGCGAACGGCGCGCACACGCTCGGCAACTTCGACTTCAAGGCAGGCGAGAAAGGCGCGGTCGTCTTCCGCACCGAAGGCGCCAGTGGCAACGTCCACCTCGACGCCGTGCAAGTGGTGAAGGCGAAGTGACGGGAAGTCCGCCGTCGCGCGATGGGTGTGATCGTGTAGCCAGCGGACCCAGACGAAGGTCGCGCTTTCATTGCAAGTGCGAAGGCTCCGCGTCTGTCGCAGGCCATGCCCTCACGTTGCCTCGGGCTCAGCCCTCCGCCCTCCGGCTCTCATCGCGGGCCGATGCGCTGTGGCGGTCTCACGGCGACGCGACCTTGAGCCGGGCGTAGCGCGCGAGGATGCCGTTGCCGGTTGGAATGCTGGCCTTGACGGTTTGCACGGTGCCGTTGTCGGTGAGGATCGCCTGCGTGACGCCGGCGGTGGACCAGGAATTCGTGGCGAGGGTGTCGCTCCACTCGACGGTGAAGGTCACGCCGTCAGCAAGGGCGGCGAGGCTGCGGGTGTAGGTGAATTCAAGATTGGCGCCGTTCCTAACGAAAGTCGGCACCGCGGTCGTGCCGGTGTTCGGATCCTGCCCTGTCGCAAATTCCATGAGGTTGATTTCGCCGTCGCGATTGGCATCGGAGGTATCCGCGGCGGCGCCGACATTCGTCACGGTGCCGAACGAAGCAAGGCGCCAGGACTGTAGCGCCGTCGCGATCGTCAGGGTCACGTCATTCCCGTTGCCGCCGGTGTAACTGATGATCCACGTGTAGCCTCCCGCCACAAATCCGCTCCCGTTCGCCTTGCCGGCGAAAGTGCCGCTGATCGCCCCGGTCCCGGTCTTGTTGAGAATCGTGAACGTCGTGCCCGCCGCGAGACCGGGCGCGGCGAGGATGTCGAGCGCACCGGCAAGCGTGACCGTGCCGCCGACGGCCAGTTGATCGTATTGCACACCGGCAGCCGGGCCATCGATCCGAACCTGGAAGATGCCGCCGCTGTTGATCGCAAGATTGCCCGCCGCAACCGGAGTACCCCCGGGCGCGAGCGTTCCGGAGGTGACAGTGACAGTCCCTGTAAGGCTGCCACCAAGCGCGAGCCTTCCTTCACTCACGGTCGTCGCGCCGCTGTAGGTACTCGTGCCGTTGAGCGTGAGCGTGCCGCTGCCAATCTTGGTCAGGGCGAAGTTGCCGGTGATTCCCGGTTGGATCGTGATGTTGCCGCTGCCGCCGACACTCGTGGCCGCCCCGAGCCCGACAGCAGAGAGATTCGCCGTCGCTGCGGTGCCGGCGCCACTGCTGAATGATACCGCAGGGACGCTGGTGTAGCCGCTGCCGGGATTCGTGACTTGGATGCCTGCGACGATGAAGTTGGTGGCATTGCCAGTGCCGGTGGGATTGGTGCCCGCGGTCGTCACCGTGCCGCCGCCAAAGGCGATGGTTGGCGCGGTGGCGTAGCCGGTGCCGGCGTTCGTGATCGTGATGCCACTGACCACGCCGCTGGTCAAAACAGCGGTCGCGGTGGCTCCGCTGCCTCCCCCGCCAGTGATCGTCACTGCCGGTGCGGCGGAATAGTTCGTCGTGCCACCGGCAATCGT
>JBEBGK010000020.1:0-14064 GCA_040081515.1 Chthoniobacteraceae bacterium | reverse complement strand
TGGTCGTTTGCGCTGAATCATGAGGCGCCGGTCGCGCCGATGACCATCAAGCTCCCGCCCATCGTTACGAAGACGTCCTCAGAGGTTGGAACGGGTTCCGCGTTGGTTGCTTCTGAGATTGCACCGGCGAAAGCGGTGGGCATCCGCGTGAATTGGCCTGCCGTGGTTGTCGGCGTATGGCTTGCGGGGTTTGCGCTCGTGCTGTTGCACCGGGCGGGCGTGGGATTGCGGCTGCGCCGGCTGGCCGGGGAGAGCCGTGCGATGAAAGAGGGTCGCGTCCTCGCGATGGCGCGGGAACTGTCGGCCGCGTGCGGTGTGCGCGCGGAGATCCGGGAATCGGAGACGTGCCGCGTGCCTCTCGCATTCGGAGTGTGGCGGCCCACGGTGCTCCTGCCGGGTGAAGCGATGGGCTGGAGCGACGGGCGATTGTCCGCGGCGTTGCAGCATGAATTCGGGCACATCCGCCGCCGGGACTGTCTCACGCGATGGTTCGCGGATCTGGCGTGCGCCTTTTACTGGATGAATCCGCTCGTGTGGCTCGGTGCCCGTTCGCTGCGGCTCGCGCAGGAGCAGGCGTGCGACGATCTCGTGCTGAATGCCGGCACGCGTCCCGACGCCTACGCCACGCAACTCGTGGAGGTCGTCCGCAGCCTGCAAGGGGATCGCTTCACCGCGCGCCACGCGCTGGCGATGGCGCAGCCATCCACACTCGAAACCCGCGTGCGCGCCATCGTGGATGAAAGCCGCGACCGCAGCGCACGCAGCGTGCGAGGCGCGTTTGCAGGAATTACCTTTGCCACCGCCGCGCTCGCGCTTTGCACGGCAGCACAGTTGCGCGGGGCGGATGAGAAGAAGGTCGTGCCTGCTGCGAATCCAAGCGCGTCAGTCAGGAAACAGATTCAGATCAAGGCGAAGTTCATTGAGATCACGGGTGATGACCCATCGCTGCCGGATTTCCTGAAGCAGACCGGCAAAATGGAGAAGCCGGGTGTGGTGAACATCTTCCCCGATGGTGCGGCGCTGGATCAGTTGAATGCGGCGAAAGGCGTGGACGTGCTTTCGGCACCGAGCGTTATCACGCGTGCGAAACAGGCGGCACTGATTGAAATCGTGCGCGAATACAATTATGCGACCGAGTGGGACAGAAATGCGGCAACCAGCGTGCTGGAGGCGACGGCTTTTGAAATGCGGGATGTCGGGATCAAATTCGGCGTCACTCCGGATATCGATGCGGACGGGAATATCACTTTGGCAATGAGCCCCGAGGTCGTGGAAATCGAGGGGCTCATTGATTTGGACGGTGATCCGAAAACGCTCATCGCGAAGCCCGATGCGGCGCAGCCCGCAGGCAAGTGGACTGCTGTTCCGAACACCGGCAAGATTCCCAAGGGACACCGCGCGCAGCCTGTTTTCAAGGTGCGGAAAATCACCTCCAACGTCACCGTGCAATCCGGGCAGACGATCGTGATCGGCGGTTTCGAAAGCCCCGATGCAATCGGCGAAGCAAAGAGCGACGGCATGAAGCCGAAGAAACAACTCGTCGTACTCGTCACCGCCCACATCGTGAAGCCTGGGGAGATTCCGAAAGCGGAACCCGCAGGGGCCGGTGACGCCCAGAATAATCCCCGAGGAAAGACGGGGGCTGCGACTGAATCGAAGCCGTATGGGAAAGGGCCGGACAGCGTCACAGCGGACAAAAAGACCGATGTTGGCCGTCCGAGAGTCGGCGTGCGAATCGAGCCGGAGCCAGCGATCATCCCAGCGGCGGCGGACGGGATCGCGCCGAAGAAAACCGGGGCTGCGGCTGCGGCGGAGAAGATCATTTTTCCGAAGGTGGACTTCCGAGATGCGACCGTGCGCGAGGTCGTGGATTTCCTCATCGCGAAGAGCAAGACGCTCGATGCTGCGGGCGCTGGCGCGAACATTGTGATCGCCAATGCGGAGGGACTCGGCGACACGAAAATCACACTGAGCCTCACGGAGACTCCGCTCTCGGAGGTGCTCCGCTACGTGGCCGCGCTCGCGAACGGCGAAGTGAGGAAGGAGGAGTTCGCATTCGTCATCAGCCCGAAGCAGGCGGGAAAAGTCCCCGCACCGAATGCGGATCGAGAGAAAGGCGGCTCAAATGCCCCGACCGCTCCTGCTCCCGAACAGCCTGAGACTGCGGTGTTGAAGAAGGCGCGCGCGATCATTTTCCCGAAGATCGAACTGCGCGATGCGACGCTCTCCGAGACGGTGGATTTCCTCCGCGCGAAAGCGCAGGAATTGGACCCTGCCAAACAAGGCGTGAACATCGTCCTCACGCCCCAGGCCGGCGGTGCAAACCCGAAGATCACGCTCGGCCTCAAAAACGTGCCGCTCATCGAAATCATCAAGTATGTCGCGGCGCTGGTGGGGTATGAGTTCGTCGCCGACGACCACGCCATCACACTCCGCCCTGCGGTAAAGTAGGGGCGAACGACGTCAGGTGCCGCCTGTCGGCAACCTCTCGCTTCCCGGCGTCCGCACGGCATTTCGTCTGCGGGCTGAATCTCCTTCCTGCGGCTGGGCGACCGGCCTTCGTTCTCCGAAAGATTTTGAAGGACGCTCTTGACCGGGGTGGGACGGTTCTTCATATTCCCCAGCCCTTTTTCCCGTCGTCGCGGCAGAAACTTCGCTCTGTCAGGGTGGGAATTGGGAACACAAGAATCCTTCGGGGATATGCCCAAAAAGACCAAAAAAGCCGCCGCCAAGTCCGTCAAATCCACGAAGAAAGCTCCCAAGAGCGAAAGGAAGGCCAAGGCTCCGGCGCGAAAACCGGTCGTGGCGAAAGGCAAGGCGCCGATCCGGGCGGAGAAAGGAAAGGCGAAGGGCGGCGAGAAGGTCGCGAAGGCAGAATCAAAAAAAGCGCACGGGAAGAACGGCAAGATCAGCTCGAAGCTGGCCGAGATCCTGAAATCCCCGGTGAAGCCCAAGCTCGGACCGGGCCAGAGCATTCTCGACACGCCGGAGGGCGCCGAAAAGCTGCGTGAACTCGTGAAGCTCGCGAAGGAGCAGGGCTACCTGACTTTCGACGACCTGAACGAACATCTGCCGGAGTCGGTGAATGACCCCGAGGAGATGGAGTTGATCATGAACCGCCTGCGCGGGATGGAAATCGACATCATCGACGCGGCGCAGGTGGACAGCTACAAAGTCGGCCCGAAGACCGAGGAGCACAAGGAGGAGGAGGAGCCGGAGAAGCCGACCGAGAAGCTGGATATCCTCGATGATCCGGTGCGGATGTATCTGAAGCAGATGGGGCAGGTGCCGCTGCTGACGCGCGAGCAGGAAGTGGAGATTTCGATGCGGATCGAAGACGCGGAGTTGAACGTGCAAAAGCACGTAAACCATTTCGGCTTTATCCCCCGCGCATACCTGGACCTGGCGCAGAAGCTGAAGGACGGGCGGGAGCGATTTGACCGGGTCATCCTCGACAAGAAGATCGAGAGCCGCGAGCGCTACATGAAGCAGCTTCCCCGGCTCATGAAACAGCTCGAGAATGCGACGAGCGATTGTGCCAAGGAGTTCAAGAACTACCTCGCCCACGGCGGGACGAATGAGAAATCGAAGAGCTTCGCCCAATTCGTGAAGCGTCACACGGCCGTCCAGAAACATTTCCCGAAGTTTTTCTTCAAGCAGAAGGTCACCGAGGACTTTGTGCTTCTCGCCGACGAGCAGGCGCGCATCGTCAACGCCCTCCAGCATGAGCTGCACAAGCCGAAGAAGGAGCAGCAGCGCGCGGCGGGCGGCGCCAAGGTGGACTACTCCGTGAAGCTCAAGGAGCAGCAGGCGCGGATGTGGATGAGCCCTGAGAACTTCAAGTCGGAATACGGCCAGCTCCGGAAGTGGATGAAGAAGGCGCTCATGGCGAAGACCGAGATGGTCGAGGCCAATCTGCGCCTCGTCATTTCGATCGCGAAGAAATACACCAACCGCGGCCTGTCCTTTCTCGATCTCATCCAGGAAGGGAACATGGGCCTGATGAAGGCGGTCGAGAAATTCGAATACCGCCGCGGCTACAAGTTCTCCACCTACGCGACCTGGTGGATCCGGCAGGCGATCACCCGGTCGATTGCCGATCAGGCGCGCACCATCCGCATCCCGGTGCACATGATCGAGACGATCAACAAGCTGATGCGGGTGCAGAAGCAGCTCGTCCAGGATTTCGGCCGCGAGCCGACCCCGGAGGAGGTGGCCGAGGAGATCAACCTGCCCGTGGAGCGTGTGCGCGCGGTGCTGAAGATGGCGCAACAGCCCATCTCGCTCCAGAGCCCGGTGGGGGACAGCGAGGACACGAGTTTCGGAGACTTCATCCCGGACCAGACCGCGGAGGACCCCGCGGACGTCACGGCGATCAGCCTGCTGAAGGACAAGATCAAGGATGTGCTGACCAGCCTGACGGAGCGCGAAAGACAGGTGCTCGAGCAGCGGTTCGGACTGGTGGACGGCTACAGCCGGACGCTTGAGGAGGTCGGCCGGCAATTCAAGGTGACCCGCGAGCGGATTCGGCAGATCGAAGCCAAGGCCCTGCGCAAGATGCGTCACCCCACCCGGATCCGGCAGCTCGAAGGGTTTCTGGAAGCCACGGATCTCCGTCTGGCGTAGCCCACGGCGGGATCCTTACCCGTCGGTGTGGCTGCGGCGGGTTTACCGGGTCGGATTCACCCCGCCCGCAGGGCGAATTCCTGCTGGCCGGGCATCCAGAAATTGTGCAACTTCCAGCCAGAACGGCGGTTTCCCCATCCCAAGCAATGAAACAGGAAGAACATGACGAACTTTGGGCGCTGCTCGGCAAGGCGCGCGAGCCTAAGGTCCCGCCCTTTTTTGCGAGCAAGGTCGTTCGTGCCGCGCAGTCGGCGGACGAGCCTGCGCCCGGCTTGTTCGCATGGTTGCGCCGCCGGTGGATGGTGCCGCTGGCCGCGGGTGCCGCTGTGGCGCTGATCGCGTTCTTCGTAATCCCCCGCCCGGCGAAGCAGACGGCTCCGATCGCGGGAGCACCGGATCCCTTGGAGGAAATGGCAAGCGTCGCGAGCACCTCGCCGGAGGTCGCCTCCTTGGACGCACTCCTCGCATCGGACGAACACTCCATATGGCTGGCAGCCGATTTCACCTCGCTTTTCTAGGGGCCGTCGTATCCGGACTTCTCGCCGGACATGCGGGCGGACAACCCCCGGGGTCCTCGGAACACCGACCGCCGCCCGACCGGCCGGGGATGCCCGACCAGCGTCGCCCTTTCTTCCCGAAACTCGGGCCCGAAGGCGACGAAATGCGTGAGCGTGCGATGCGCGATCTCCAGAAACTCTCCCCGGAGAAGCGGGCCGAACTGTGGCGCGCCGTCCTGGCGGTGCTGAATCTTCCGCCCGAGAAGCGGCAGATGGTGCTGGGCTTCGAGGAGGAGCGACGGAAGAAGGCGCAGGAGGAGATGACCCGTGCGATCGAGGAAAACGGCCTGAACCTCGACGAGGGAAAAAAGCAGGCATTTTTCCACCGCTACTTCGAGGAGCGCCGCGCGATCGAGGAGCGGCTCCGGAAGGAATCGGACGAAAGGCGCCGCCAGCTCGTCCGCGAAATGCGGGAGAAGCTCAAGGCGGAGTTCAACTCCCAGCCCGGCACGCCCGCCGGTGCGGGCGGGGTTCCACGGTGACGTTTTCCCGATCCCGCGAAGTTTTCTCAAACTCGGGCTTGCCAAAGGACCGGCGAGTGGCCAAGTTGCGCGCCCTTTTTCCGCAAGAACTACCGCCATTATGTCCACTGAATTGATGACCGAACTCCTCGAAGCAGGCGTTCATTTCGGCCACCAGACCAAGCGCTGGAACCCGAAAATGAAGCCCTACATTTTTGAGAGGAAGAACCAGATTTACATCATCAACCTCGGGGAGACCGTGCGGCAGCTCCAGCAGGCGTGCGAGTTCCTCACGAGCGTCGCGGCAAGGAATGGCCGGGTGATTTTTGTCGGCTGCAAGAAGCAGGCGCAGGAGGCCGTCCGCGAGGCCGCCCAGGCTTCCAACCAGTTCTACGTGAACCAGCGCTGGCTGGGCGGAACGCTCACGAACCTCAAGACCATCCGCCAGAGCATCGCACGGCTCAATTACATCGAGAATCTCGAGAAGTCGCCCGAGTACACGAAGATGGGCAAGGCGGAGATTTCCGCGGTCAAGCGCGAGGGGGCGAAGCTGCTCCGGAACCTCGAGGGCATCCGCACCATGGAGAAACACCCCGACGCCATGATCGTGATCGATACGCCGCGGGAGTCCAACGCCGTCGCCGAGGCACGCCGCCTGGGCATCCCGGTGGTCGCCATCGTGGATACGAACGCGGACCCCGATCTGGTGAGCTATCCGATCGCGGGAAATGACGACGCGATCCGCGCCATCCGCGTGATCCTTCAGAAGCTCGTCGATGCATTCGTCGGCGGCAGCGGTGCAGCCGCGAAGAAGGAGCAGGCGGAACTCGCGGCCGTCTCGGAGTAATCGCGTTCCCTGCCGGTTTTTTTCCGCGAGAGACGAGGGTCGCACGCTCTCGTCTCTTGCTTTTTTAACACACCACATCCCTGACCCATGACCACCGTGAATATTGATGCCAAGCAAGTCGCCATCCTCCGTGAAAAAACCGGGGCCGGCATGTTGGATTGCCGCAAGGCGCTCATCGAGGCGAACGGCGACATCGAAGCAGCCGTCGACATCCTCCGCGCCAAAGGCGCCGCCAGTGCCGCGAAGAAGGCTGGGCGCGCCGCGAACGAAGGCGTGATCGCCCAGGCCATCCTCGCAGGCGCCAGGACCGGCGCGCTCGTCGAGGTGAATTGCGAGACCGACTTCGTCGCGAAGAACGAAAGCTTCCTGGCACTCACCGCCGGTTGGGCAAAGACGCTTGCCGAGAATCCATCGACCGATCTCGAGCCCGCGCGCATCGAGGCCGTCACGAAGATCGGGGAGAACATCCAGATCCGCCGCCATGCACGCATCGACGTGACCGGCAACGGCCTCGTCGCGGCCTACATCCACCTCGGCGGAAAAATCGGCGTCCTCCTCGAAGTCGGCGCTGGCAAGGAAGCCACCGTGAATCACGACGACTTCAAGCAACTCGTGCGCGACATCACCCTCCACATCGCCGCGGCGAACCCCGTGAGCCTGAAGCGCGAGGAAATCCCCGCCGCGCTCCTCCAGCGTGAACGCGCCATCTACGCGGAGCAGACTCCCAAGGACAAGCCGGCTCCGGTGATCGAGAAAATCATCGAAGGGAAGATGGCGAAGTTCTACGCGGGCATCTGCCTCCTCGAACAGCCGTTCGTCAAGAACCCCGAGCAGACCATCACCCAGCTCGTCGCGGAAAAGGCGAAAGCCCTCGGCGACACGATCGAAGTCCGGGGTTTCATCCGCTACCAGGTCGGCGAGGAAATCGCCGGCTAGGCCGCAGTCCGCGCCCCGCTTATTTCCCGATGCACCACAGGTGCCTGTGAGTGCGGAGGAAAAGCTGGCCGTCGCTGACGGCGAGGGAGCTGTTCGTGAGACCGTCACCAAGGGAGTTGACCGCGAGTTGCTCGTATTTTTCCGGCGAGGCGCTGAAGACGACCACATCGGAATTCTGCGTGACGGCGTAGATGCGGCCCTCGCTCCACATGAGCGAACTCCACGTATTCGCGCGGCCCGCGGGCGTCTGCATGCGCTCCTTCCAGACATCTTTTCCGTCCACCAGTGAGATGCACTGGATCACCCCCGGCTCGCCCGTGAGAAAGGCCCATTTCGCCATCGCAATGTGGCTTCCGATCCGCTGGGGGTTTTTCTTTTCCTGCCAAAGACGTGTCGGAGTGATGTCGCCCTTTGCGCCAACCTTCACACCGAGGCTGAATCCACTGTAGCCTCCGAACGCCGCGATGATGGCATCTGGGCCGATGGGCGCCGTCCGACTCACGACCGGCTCGGCATAGGCGAGCGCGTTCAATCCGTTGCAGTGCCACAGTTCTTCGCCTCTCTTCGGATCGAGGCCGAAGACTGCGCCGGGCAGCGAGACGATGTACTCCTCGTGGTCGTCGAGCTTCACAACCCTCCCCGTATTCCATGATCCGGTGAAGTCCTTCCCTCCGCCCGGCCCTTCCTTCACCACAGGATCAGGCACATTGAAGCGCCACACTTCCTTCCCCGTCTTCTTGTCCACCGCGACGATGAAGCTGCGCTCGCCGGGGCCGAAATTGAGGATGCACAGGTCGCCGTGGAGGACGGGCGAGGCGGCGTAACCCCAGATGTGCTTCTGCGGACCGAGGTCCACGTGCCACAGCTCCTTGCCGTCGGGAGACCAGCACCACAGTCCCGCGCTGCCGAACCACGCGACCACGCGCTCGCCGTCCGTCGCGGGCGAGCTGCTGCAATACGGGTTCGTCTTGTGCGTGATGTCCTCACCGGTCCACTCGGGACCGGCCTGCCAGAGGGTCTTGCCGTCCTTGCGATCGAGGCACATCAGGGTGCGTCGCGTGCCGACGTTCTGCGTGAGGAAGATCTTCTGACCCCAAACGATCGGCGTGCTGTTCCCCGGCTCGGGGAGCGGGATTTTCCACTTCACGCCCTCAGTGGCGCTGAACTTCAGGGGTAGATCCGTCTCGGGCGTGGTGCCGTCGCCATTCGGGCCCCGCCAGGCGGGCCAGTTTTCACCGAACGCAACAGTTGCAACGAGCAGGCACGCGGAGAGGACGGGGAATGCACGCATATGCCCAGAGAGACCCCGGAGTTCCCGATATGCGAGCGCGAAAATCCCCAGACCCGCCGCCGATCACATCTCGCGTGCCCACGCGGGACGCTGCTTGAGGTGGTAGAGCATCTCGCCGGCCTTCGGGACGTGGAGGATGCCCTCATCCTCGCGGTTTGCGTAGTCCTCGACACGGATGCTGCCCGGGTCGCGATAGCCGACGTTGATCGCCTTGCACACGTCCTCGGGAATCCCAGTCGCAAATGTCACGAGCACCCGGCATTTCTCCACGCCTGCCTCCATTTTCCCGATGCCCCGGACGTGCGTGCTGTGCGCGATGACACCCCTCGGGATGTGCGCGAAGCGGTCCAGTTGCGAGGTGAAGTAGTCGCGGCAGTGGTAGCCGATCTCGCGGATGTAGCGGCCGTGCGTGACGGACAACTCGTGGATGTGCGGCGCGTAGATGATGAGTTCGCCGCCGTCGGCCACGACGGGTTCGAGCTTGTACATGCACTTTCCGCCCACCCACATCTCGTCGTACATCTTCGGCGCGCAGGAGAGGACGGTGTGAAAAGGACGATCCTTACAGGTGATGTGGACCCGCCGCGAGACGTCGCTCGCCGCATCCCACGCGCTCACGGGATCGCCGAAGGTCACCGCGGCAAGTCCGCCGCCGCCGCGCGCCGGATCACCGGGCGTCACGACCATGCACAGGCAGCGCTTCGGCACATTCACGAGCGATGCGGCCTTGTCCACGACCCTCCGGACGGGCGTCCACTTGTTGCCGATGATCATCGGATTCGTCACGAGTGCGCCGAGCCAGTGGAAATAATTCAGCACCGTCGGCCCGCTCACGCCGGGGAAGATGTATTTGTTCCCGCCGCTGAAGCCCACGACCTCGTGCGGAAACACCGGCCCGACGATTAGCAGTTCGTCATAGTCGAACACCCGCGCATTCACCTCCACCGGCACCTCCTCCGCGAGCAATCCGCCGCTGAGTTCGCTGCTCTCCTCCTTCGTGATCACACCGACTTTCCGCAGCGCGGACACGTCATCCCATGCGTGGTTGAAAAAGCGGACGCTCCTGTAAGTCGAACCCCGCTCGGCACCGGTGATTCCCAATCGCTCGCAAATCGCCTCCTCGCTCATCGGTTGGTGCGTGCCGAGCGCGATCATCACGTCGAGCGCCGCGGTGGCCGCGCCGATCTGGTCGAACAAGCCGCGGAACATCGCATCGAGCGGGCAGGTGCGGGTGCCATCGGGGACGATGAGCAGGATCTTCCGCCCGCGGTATTCCTGCGGGGAACACGCCTTCGCGATGAATGCGCGGATCTGTTCCGGCGTAAGATTGGCCCCTTCCGGAGCGATGTGCGAGAGGGCGGTCATCGGGGAAAACTAAACCTCCAAGGCCGGGAAGTCATACTTTTTGCAGGGCCGGACGATTCGCCGGTCCCGCTTTGCCGACGATCCGCCATCAGATCGTCTGCGAGAGGAAGCCGCCGTCCACGACGATGTCCGTGCCGGTCACAAAGCTCGAAGCCTTGTGCGCGGCGAGGAAGACGGCGGCGCCGTTGAGTTCATGGCTCTCGCCAAAGCGCTTCATCGGCGTGTGGCCCCAGATGGCCTGGGTGCGCGCGGTCGGCGAGCCATCCTCGTTGAAGAGCAGCTTCCTGTTTTGCTCGGCCGGAAAAAATCCGGGCGTGATTGAATTCACACGTACGCCCTTCGTGGCCCATTCGCGCGCGAGGAACATCGTGAGGCTGAGCACCGCCGCCTTGCTCGCGCTGTAGGCGACCACGCGGGAAAGGGGGATGCGCGCGCTGGCACTCGCGATGTTGATGATGCTGCCCCGTCCGCGCCCGCACATCGCAGGGCCAAATTCCTGGCAGGGAAGCAGCACGCCGCCGACGAGGTTCATATCGAAATTTGCGCGCCAGTCCTCGATGGCGATCGACTCGATCGGCCGCTCGGGCGTCACGGTCACCTTCGGGTCATTGCCGCCCGCGGCGTTCACCAGGATCGTCGGGGCGCCGAGCAATTCCGAGACCGCCTCGTGCGCGTCGTGCAGGCTCGCCTTGTCCATCGCGTCCGCGGCGAAAAACTCGGAAGTGCCGCCCGCCTGGCGGATGGCCTTCACCCGCACCTGGCCGCGCTCCGCGTTGCGGCCGAGGACGGCGACCTTCGCCCCGGCGGCGGCCAGGCCGGCGGCGAGCGAACCGCCGAGAACGCCGGTCGCGCCGATGACGACGGCCACTTCGTTGGTGAGATCAAACAGGTTGGTGCTCATGGGAAATCAGCCGTAGGCCTTCGGATAAGTGCCGAGGATTTTGACGAGCGTGCAATGCTTGCTCAACTCGGCGATGGCTTCCTTCAGCGGGCTCTGCTCGGCATGGCCCTCGACATCGACGAAGAAGAAATACTCCCACGCCTTCCGCCGGCTCGGGCGGCTCTCGATCTTGCTCATGCTGATCTGGAAGCGGTTGAACGGCTCCAGCGCACTGAACAGCGCGCCGGGTTCATCGCGGATGCAGAACATGAGCGACGTCCGATCCTCACCCGTGGGCGGCGGCGCAGTCGGGCCGATCACGAGGAAGCGCGTGGTGTTGTTCGGATTGTCCTGCACGCTCTCCTCGAGGATCGGCAGCCCGTGCTCCTCCGCGCCCATCCGCCCCACGAGCGCGCCGGCGTCCGGCTGCTGCGACGCCATCTCGGCGGCGCGCGGCGTGCTGCCGACTTCGACGAGTTCGACATTTGGCATCGTCCGCTGGAGCCACTGACGGCACTGACCGAAGACCTGCGGGTGGGAGTAGAGCCGGCGGATCGCGCCCTTCGCGCAGTTGGCGGCGAGGTGATTCTCGATCTTCATCAGGATCTGCGCGCAGATGCGCAGGTCGCTTTCCATGAACACATCGAGCGTGTGGTTCACCGCGCCCTCGGTGCTGTTTTCAATCGGCACCACGCCGTAGTCCGCGCGTCCCCTCGCGACGGCGTCGAATACATCGGCGATGGTGACCTGCGGGACGTAGTTCACGCTCGAGCCGAAGCGGCTTCGCGCAGCCTGGTGGGTGTTCGTGGAAGGCGGGCCGAAATAGGCGATCGTGAGATCCTTTTCCAGCGCGAGCGCGGCGGACATGATCTCGCGGTAAATGGCGCGGATGCTCTTCTCCGGCAGCCGGCTCTTCATCTCGCGCGCCTTCGCCGCCAGCCCGCGCAACACCTGCTCCTCGCGCTCCGGGGCATAGATCGGCTGGCCCTGCGCCTTCTTGATCACGCCGACCTCATGGACCAGATCCGCGCGCTCGTTCAGCAGCCGGATGATCTGTTCATCCACGGCGTCGATCTTGCGGCGAATTTCGGGCAGGTCCACGGCGTTTCAGTTCCCGGCGGGTGGTGTTTCAGCTTGCGGAGCGGCCGGCTCGGAAGGCGCAGTGCCCGGAGCGTCAACCACCGCCGCGGGCTCCGCTGGCTCGGCTGGAATCTCGGCCTTCGGAAGCTGCACGCGGCGCAACTCGTCCACATTGGGAAGTTCGTCCGTCGTCTTCAGCCCGAAATGCTGGAGAAAATACTCCGTCGTCTCGTAAAGCAGCGGCCGGCCCGGCAGTTCGGCGCGGCCTGAAATCCTCACCAGCCCCCGGTCGAGCAGCAACTGCATCATGCCATCCACCGCCACGCCGCGGACCGCCTCGATGTCGGCGCGCGTCACCGGCTGGCGATAGGCGATGATGGCGAGCGTCTCGAGCGCGGGGCCGCTCAGGCGCGTGGGCCGCGCCTCGGGATAAAGCTGGCGCACCACATCCGCGACCTCCTTCACCGTGGTCATCGCCCAGCCGTTCGCCTGCTCCACGATCTGGATGGGGCGCTCCTGCTGCTGGTACTCACCCCTGAGCTCTTCGAGAACGGCGACGATCTCCGCATCCCCCGTCTTCCCGAGTGCCTGCATGGCCGGGTCCTCGCTCTCCTTCGCCGCATCGCACACGGCCTTGACGATCTCCGGGATCGTCAGCGGCCTCGGCGAGGCGAATACAAGGACTTCAGCGGCATGTTTGAGCGTCAACATCATCGGAAATCAGGCTGCCTACACCCGGTTGATCTCGATCTCCCCGAATACCTCGGGCTGCACGCAGCGCAGTTGCTTGAGGCGGATCAGTTCGAGCAGGGCGAGAAAAGTGATCACAATTTCGGATCGCGAAGCGGCGGTCGTGAACAGTTCCGTGAACTTCAGCGGAACCGACGACGAGGTCAGCTTGAGGATGAGATCGATCTTGTCCGCGACGGTGAAGTTCTCCTCGAAGATCTCCCGCAGGTCCTCCTTCTTGTCGTCCAGCCGCTTGAGCACCTTGTTGAACGCGCCGATGAGGTCGAACACCGACACCTCGCCGAGCGGACGCTCCGCCACCTCCGCAGGCGCGGCCGGCACCCGGGGGAAGACGCCCTCCCGGGCTGCCTCGCGGTCGTGGAGATGCGCCGCGGCCTCCTTGAATTTCTTGTATTCGAGCAACTGGCGCACGAGTTCCCAGCGCGGGTCCTCCTCGTCCGTTTCCTCATCCGGCGGCTGCACGCTCGCGGGCAGGAGCGAGCGGCTTTTGATGTAGATGAGATTCGCCGCCATCACCACGAACTCGCCCGCCACATCGAGGTCGAGCATCTTGAACAGCTCCATGAACTCGAGGTACTGCTTCGTGATGTGCTCGATCGGGATGTCGTGGATGTCGATCTCATCGCGCTTGATGAGATAAAGCAGAAGGTCGAGGGGCCCCTCAAACACTTCGAGTTTCACTTTGTAATCCTGCGACATGCGGGCGGGGAGGCTAGCGGACGAGTGTCCGATGGGAAGAAAAACGTAAAACTTCCGCTGCGCCCGTCAGGCCCTCGGCTCGCGCCGGAACAATCGCGAGCATCGCGCTCAAGGAAGCTCCGGGGGGGGACTTTGAATTCCTGCCGTGACGGCCTACGGTGCGGAGTGGAGCACGACGCTGCAATCGGACGAGTGGCACCCAATCGCCGACACCGGAAGCGGCACCCAGCACATTTTCAGCGTACCGATCGGCGGCAACCCGCAACTCTTCCTCCGGCTGCGGATCACCAATCCGTAGGGCGGGACTCAACCTCCGGGTGCCGGCTCGCTGCGCTCGCGCGGGGGGCTTTCCAGAAGGCGGTGCGATTGCCCCGTTCAAGTCACCGCACGAAGTGCCACAGCGATCCTCTCTCCCAACATTGGAGAACACTGGAGAGACTGGTCGCCGGGGAAAAACAACCGCAGTCACCTTCCAGGCGAGCGGCACCTTTTCTCCAACTTCTTCTTTGCGCCTTTGCGTCTTTGCGCGAGTTCCCATTCGCGAAGTTCGGGTCAGGCGTCTTCACGGTTGT
>JBEBGK010000485.1:0-3841 GCA_040081515.1 Chthoniobacteraceae bacterium | reverse complement strand
CGGCTACTATTGTTGCGGACGCTCCGCGTCCTGCAGTTGGCTGAGTTTGGAGAGAAGGTTTCATTTCCATGTGTAGGTGAAGCTGCGCTTGCCCGTCGCTGCGGGATCCTCCGTGACGTTCACCCCGTCGGGATGCGCGATGGGGAAATTTTTTAGCACTGCGGCCTCCGCGGTGACGGTGCGGCGCAGGCCGTTTTCGATTCCCTCAAAACGCTCCTCCACGCGCACGCCGCCGACGCTGAGCAGAAAGGTCGGCACGCCTTGCGCGTCGAGACGGTATCCGTCGAGGCGCACATCTCTCGTGCTCGCCGACGGCGCGGGCCATTTCACGATTGCCTCGCCGAGCGGCTTCTCGAACGGCGCGAAACGCGAGAACCACGTGTTGTAGCCGTCGAAGAATTTCCCCTTCCACGCCAGCGCAGGCCTCGCGGCTTTCCCGTCGTAGGCCACATGCGTGCCGCTTGGAAGACCTACGAGAATCGCGTGCGTGCCGACGCCTTCCATGAACGTGCTCTGCACGAGCGGGCGATCCTTCGGGATGATCTCAAACTGCCCCGCCGCATTCGCCGGGTAGCCCTCCGGCTCGCCATTCGCGCTCTTCGCAAACGAATAGATGGACGCGATCTGCTTCGCCGTGTCGCCTCCGAGGATGTCGCGGTTCGCCGCCTTTCCCTCGGGCCAGAATGAAGGCATCAGCGTGCCCGCGCGATACGCGGCGGGATTCACGAGATACTCCGCGAGCCACGCGGGCTGGATGCGCTGACCGAGATTGCTGAGGTCGAGCCCCTGGATGCCGAGCGAAGGCCGCTCGCCCCAGCGATGACACGTGATGCACCCGAGCCCGCCGAGCGTGCCCATGAGCTTGCGCCCCGCGGTATCGTCGCCGCCGGGCAGCGGCGTCTCCACTTTTGCGTCCGCAGTCACGAGCAGCGCGGAGAGCTTTGCGGTCGCTTCGCCGTAGAGCGGCATCTGCGTTTTGAGGTAAGGGCGCACGCGTGCCTTGCCGGCGAGCACGTCGGCGAGCCACTCGGGCTGCAGCTTGCGTCCCACGCCCGTGAGCGGCGGCACGTAGCGGCCCGTGTCGCCGAGATTGTGATCGCCTTGGAAATACGCCTTCCGCGCCACATCCGGCCCGCCGCGTCCGTCACGGTCGTGGCAGGCGAGACAGTTCAGCGATTCGAGCGTGAGCTTCGCGAGCTGTTGCGGAGTCGCAGGCTCATCGCGCTTTTTCAAAAAGAGCGAAAGCGCCTCGCGCTGCGCCGCGCTGAGATCATAGCGCGGCGCACCGGCAGCCTTCGCATCACCGAGGCATCCGCCGCCCGCCTGCTTCAGCGGCGCAGGCTGGGCGGCCACGTCCTTTGGAAGATCGTGACACGCCGCGCAGCGCAACGACGCGACCAGTCCGCGCCCGCGATCCGCGAGTGCAGCGTCGGCCTTGAACGCCGGAATCTTCGGCGCGATCTGGCCATCGCTGCCCTCGTAATTCAGCAGCCAGCCCGCGATGTCCACGGAGTCCTGCTCATCCATCGCGATGCGCGGCATGCGGCCATCCGCGCGCACCTTCAGCGGATCGCGGATGAACTCCGCGAGCGACGACAGCACATGCTTCTCCGCGAGATTCGGAAACGCGACGGAGCGATGCGTGAAATCCGCAGCCTTCGGCATCCCATCCGGCGGCGTGAAATCCTTCCCCGGCGCATGACACGCCACACAGCCCATCGTGTGAAACAGCTCGCCGCCACGCACCGCATTCACATGGCGCAGCGTCTTCGCCTTCGCCGCCGTCTTCGGCTTCAGCGTGCCGAGGTAATGCAGCACCGCGTCGCTGTCGTCCCGAGCCAGCAGTTGCGGCATCGCCGTGCCCTCGTGCGTCGCGGATGGATTCGCGAGAAATTTCCGCAACCACTCCGCACTCACGCGCTGCGTCACGCTAACAAGATCCGGCCCGCGTCGCACAGGTAATCCCGTCTCGCCGCCGTGGCAATTCGCACAGCCGAGTTCATTGAAAAGCAGACGCCCGCCTTCCGCCGAGGGCTTCGCGCCGTGGAAGCGATCGAAGCCCGCGACAAACGGCTCTGCTTGTGAGCGAGCGCCCGCGAGAGCGAACAGGAAAACGGCGATGATCGTGTGCAAGTTTAGCATGGCTATTCGTTCTGCAAATAAGTCCGCAATTCCTCCGGCATCGGATGCTCGAGCTGGACGTGCTGCCCGCGCAACGACTCTCGCAGACGCTCCGCCGGCACATCAGGCACTTCGATTTTCAACTCCTTGGCCAGCGCGACCGCCGTGCCCGCGGCCTGTCCGAGCTGCATCATCGTGCGCGAGAGGCGGCAGCTCGATGCGGCGATGGAGCTGAAGCTCGCCGCACGGCAGGTGATGAGCAGGTTGCGCGTCCCGCGCGGAATCAGGCAGCGAAACGGCACGCCATAAGGCTCGCGCAGCGGCTTGATGCCCTTGTTGTGCCCGCCGTGCGTGTCGCACGGATGGTCGGCGAGGCAGATGATGTCCGCGTGCTTTTGCCCGCTGATGCCCGCATCGAGAGCGTTTTGCGTGAGCACGTATTCCCCGGTGACGCGCTTCGTCTCACGCACGCCGAGCACGGGCGCGATTGCGTCGAGCCGGAAGTCGCGGAACTCGGCGCACCGCGTCTGGATGTCGTGCCAGTGCGCGCGCACCCGGCGCTCGCATTCCGTGCGCGCGTCCACCCAGCCGAGCTTCATGAACTCCACGCCCTCCATCGTCGGCAGCATGTTCACGTTCAGGTCGCCGTTGGGGTAGTGATTGATCTGCGTGGACGGGAATTTCTTCGCCCACCAGCATCCCGGCGCGATGCCTTCGGGCAGCGGCTCCACGGCCGGCGTCGCCACCGGAGTGACGCGATACAGCAGGCTCACGCCGTTCACGCGCGGAGTGGCTTCGTCGGGCGCGCCCGGCTCGTCAAATTGCGAACGCGGTTCCTGCCCCGTCATCATCGTGCAGCCGGCCTCCGCGCACACGAGACCGTCGCCCGTCGCATCCACGAAATAGTCGGCGGCCAGCGTCCGGCTTTCCACGATCGACTTGCCGTCGGCGAAGCGGACTTTCTGCAAAGTGACATTTTGAATCCGCCCCGCGTTCGTCGAACTCATCGCGACGCGCTTGAACTCCGTCCGGAACAGCACGCGGCAATGCCCGGTCTCCTCCAGCATCGCGAGCATCGTCTTCGCCATCGCCTCCGGCTCGAACACCACGCCGTGCAATTGCGAATGCGCAAGGCCGTGGCGCTGCAGCGAATCGAGATAGCCGAGCGCCGGATCGATCACCGTCTCACCGCCGGGAAATGGATATGCCTCGCGCGCCGCATTGAAGGTGCCCATGTGACGCCCCATCGAGTAAATGCCCACTGCTTTGGGCTCGCGTTTGAGCCGCTGGTAAATCTCGAAAGGAAACCCCGTGCCGCCGAGCCCCGGCTCCCAGATGTTCACGCCACCCCGCACCGAATTGCCCCCGAGCTTGTCGCTGCGCTCCACGAGCACCACATCCACCCCGAGCCGCGCCGCCGCGAGCGCCGCGCCAAATCCTCCACTACCGCCCCCGATCACCGCGAGTTCGCAGCGAAGCATCTCCGGCCCGGGCTCCGCGCAGAACGCGGCCAGCGGCGCGAGCAGCAGGGCGGTGAGGAGGAGCCGGCAAAAAGATGTGCGGTAAAAGATGGAGTTTCTGCGTCCCCATTTTTCACCGCACATCTTTTTGCCGGCCAAAAAGCTGGGGAGGAGTGTGAGCGTGTGTTCCATCTGATGGAGTGAATCTGAACCCGCAGGGTTCTCAGCGATTAGCCAGTGGTTGAGCGGTGCGATAACAC
>JBEBGK010000484.1:0-3845 GCA_040081515.1 Chthoniobacteraceae bacterium | reverse complement strand
GGTCGCCGCGCAGCAGACCGACGAGGCGCGGCGGCTCGACGTGACGATTTCCAGCGACCGCGGTGCGCGTGGCCGCAGCCATCGTCTGCAACGCCATCGAAGGCCTCGGCGGCTCCTGCTCGCGGATGATGCGCCGGATTTCATCGAGACCCGCGCGTTGCAAGGTCTCCGCGTCCACCGGCGTGCGCCCCGTGAGCAGTTCGTAGAGCAGCACGCCGAGCGAATAGATGTCGCTGCGCGTGTCGATGTCCAAGCCGCTCAGTTCCGCCTGCTCGGGCGACATGTAGAGCGGCGTGCCGATCATCTGCTCGAACTTCGTGAAAAGTGTGCGCTCGGTGAGCCGCGCCTGGATGGCCTTGGCCACGCCGAAATCAATGACCTTCGGCACCGGCACGCCATCGTGCAGCGTCACGAGGATGTTCGACGGCTTGAGGTCGCGGTGGATGATCCCTTTCTGATGCGCGTGCTGCACCGCCTGGCACACGGCGATGAAAAGCTGGAGCCGATCCGCAGTCGGCAGACTGGCCTGGTCGCAGTAGTCGGTGATTTTGATCCCGCGCACCAACTCCATCACGAAGTAAGGCCGTCCGAACGGCGTCGCGCCCGCGTGGAAGACCTTCGCGATGTTCGGGTGATCCATCATCGCCAGCGCCTGCCGCTCCTGCTCGAAGCGCGCGACGACCTCCTTCGTGTCCATCCCCATCTTGATGATCTTCAGCGCCACGCGGCGCCGCACCGGTTGCTCCTGCTCGGCCATCCACACCACGCCGAAGCCGCCCTCGCCGATTTGCTGGAGCAACTTGTAGGGCCCGACGCGTTCGCCTGCTTCCTCGGGCTTCAGTCGCGCAAACTCCGCCTCGATCTCCGGCGAACGCGGCGTGTCGTCTTTCATGAAACTGCCCGCGCCCTCGTGGGCTGCGAGCAGTTCGCGAACGTCCGCCAAAAGTACCGTGTCATCGCCGCATGCCTCGGCGACAAAGGCCTCGCGCTCCTCCGGTGGTCGATCGAGCGCGGAGTTGAACGTCGCCTCCGCACGCGCGGGCATCGGTGGCCGTGGAGGCATCTTCGCCGGCTCGTTCGGACGCGGTGGCGGTGGAGGGGGAGTCACGGGAGTATTCATTTCACCTGCTCATGCGAGATCCGAGCGCAAAACAGATCATCTCGTTTTGGATGTGAGTGAAGCAGCCTTGACGGACCGCGGGCGCTCCCGTCTCGTGGGCGTTGATTTTCATGCCGGAAACCTCCCATCCATTTGAACTCTGCGGTCGCGATGTGTGGGTGATCGGCGGGGCGGGTTACTTGGGACAGCCTGTCGTCATGCAGCTCGCCGCGCTAGGCGGGCGCGTGCTGTGTGCGGATCTCGGGGACCGGGCCGCGGCGGTTGTCGCCGAAAATTCGCTCGGAGAATCGGTCGCGCCCGCATCGCTGGATGTCCGCGACTCGGCGGCGGTGGGAGCATTTGCCACGGAGCAAATTGCCGCGCGTGGCGTTCCACATGGTCTGGTGTTGATGACGTATGGCTCGACGGCGAAGCGATTGGAGGAATTGAGCGAGGCGGATTTCGATGCGGTGAATCACGGCAATCTCACGTCCACATTTCTCATCACGCGTGCGGTGGGCGAGGCGATGGCTGCGCGCGGAAGCGGGAGCATCGTGCTTTTTTCCAGCATGTATGGAACAGTCTCGCCCGACCCGCGTGTCTATGAGGCGCCGATGAATCCGAACCCCATCGAGTACGGCGTGGGGAAGGCGGGCATCCAGCAGATGGCCCGCTATCTCGCCGTGCATTGGGGTCCGCGCGGTGTGCGCGTGAACAGCATTTCGCCCGGCCCATTCCCCAATCCGGAAATCCAGCGCTTGAATCCCGCATTCATCGAACGGCTCGCCCAGAAGTCGCCCCTCGCCCGCATCGGGCAGCCGGATGAGATCGCAGGCGCGGTCGCCTTCCTCCTCGGCGACGCGGCGTCGTATGTGACCGGACATGATCTTGCCGTGGATGGTGGGTGGAAGGCATGGTGAGCGCATGATCATCGACTGTCATAACCACGTCGGCGCCGACTTGATGTTCTACCTGCGCGGCGATTTCCCCTATGCGCAGCATCTCATCACGATGACCTCCGAAGGCCGCGCGCTGGGCGTCGATCGGTGGATCGTCTTTCCGTTTGTGCTCAATCTCTCGCTCAGCATCGAGGCGATGCGGCGCGGCGAGATCGTCTATGGCGGCCTGGAGAAAGTGCCGTACGCCTTTGAGAACCGCCGTCTGCTGATGGAAATCAACGAGCTGTTTCCCGAGGAGGGAAGGCACTGCCTGCCATTCGTGATGCTCGACCCGATGCGCGAGCAGGCGGCGCAAATCGCCGAGTTGCGGAAGCTGCGCTGCGATTACCGTTTCTACGGCCTGAAGCTGCAGACCACGATGCTGCAATCGTTCATCAGGACGCTCGGCGAGGAAGGGCGCGGCTTCGTCGAACTCGCCGCCGAGTGGGACATCCCGTTCATCATCCACTCGAGCGTCGGCGACGACCCGTGGGCGCAGGCCAGTGACATCCTCGACATCGCGGAGAAATTCCCGCACGTGCGGTTCTGCCTCGCGCACTCGTGCCGCTACGACAAGGAATGCCTCGATCGCGTGAACGCGCTGCCGAACACATGGTTCGACTGCTCGGCCCACTGCATTCATTGCGACGGAGCGGTCGCCGACCTGCCCTACATCGCCCCGCGCGCCCGCCGCTTCGACAGCGACTACACAAACCCCGCGCGGGTCATAGCCGACCTCGCGGCGGCGTATCCCACGAAGTTCCTTTGGGGCAGCGATTCGCCGTACTACAGCTACGTCGCGATGCTCGGCGCCGAGCGCATCGCGCTCCTCAGCACTTACGAAAAGGAAGTCGCCGCGCTGAAAGCGAATCCGCCCGCGGTCGTGGACCGCATCGCGAACACCAACACCCGCGCATGGCTGAAGCTGAAGGATGGGGTCCTGTAGGCAGAATGCGTCGTGGGACTCACGCGCACTCCGCCGGCACATTGCCGCATGTTTGCTTATAGTGTTGTGCAATGACGGACACCAACGACCACTCCCTCACTCGCGGCGCTGCGTTTCACACCACGCGCTGGTCCGTGGTGCTGGCGGCGCAGGGCAAATCGTCGTGTGATGCGTTCGAGTCCCTCGAAGCCTTGTGCCGGCAGTACTGGCCGCCACTCTACGCCTATGTGCGGCACCGCGGCCATGCGGTCCACGATGCGCAGGATCTCACCCAGTCGTTCTTCGCGCTGCTGCTGGAAAAGGACTGGCTCTCGGTTGTCGAGCGCGGAAAGGGGCGCTTTCGATCCTTTCTGCTGATGGCGCTGAAGCGCTTTCTCGTGAACGAGTGGGATCGCTCGCAGACGCAGAAGCGCGGCGGCGGTGCGAAGGTGCTCAGTCTCGACACCGGTCTGGCGGAGAGCGCCTACGCCATGGACCAGCGGGCCGGACTGCCCGCGGATTCGGTCTACGAAAGGCGCTGGGCCTTCACCGTCCTCGAGAGCGCGATGCGTCGGCTGCGGCAGGAGCACGAAGCGGCGGGCGGCCTCGATGAGTATGAAAAGCTGAAGGTCTGTCTCACCGCCGGGCGTGGCGATATTCGCTACGATGAACTGGCATCCGCGCTCGGAATAGGGCCGGCCTCGGCCCGGAGCGCGGTGCACCGGCTGCGCAAGCGTTTCCGCGAATTGTTTCGCGAAGAGGTCGCCGGGACGGTCGCAGATCCTGCCGACGTGGACGACGAGATGAGCGCGCTGCTGGGGGCGCTGCGGGGTTGAAACTTTTTTCAGAAATCGTGTAAGCTCCTCCCGCCGATCCTTCTCTG
>JBEBGK010000483.1:0-3846 GCA_040081515.1 Chthoniobacteraceae bacterium | reverse complement strand
CCGCTCCTTGGGATGCCTTCGTCCGCCGCGTGGTGAATGCCAACTACCGTCTCGGCACTGCCGAATCCGCGAAGCGGCTCGCGAGCATCGCGGCAAACCGGGCGACCGCGGAATCCGTGCGCCTCGATGCGCTCGAAGCCCTCGAGCAGTGGCCGGTGAGCCTCGGACGTGATCGCTTGCTCGGCATCGTCGTCGCTGGCGATGGGCAGCGGAACGCGGCGGACGCAGGAGTAGCGCTTTCGCCACACACCGCTTCCCTTCTCAGCGACAAGAGCGACGCCATCCGCATCGCCGTGCTGACGGCGGCCGGCGCGAACAAGCTCACCGCGGCGGCGGACCCGATCACGACGCTGGCGACAAATCCGAAAGTTCCGGGGGCCGTCCGCGCCGCGGCGCTCGATGCGCTCGCGGCAATGGATTCGCCACAGCTCCCCGGCGTCATCACCGCGGCGCTCGACTCCGGGAATGCGCCGCTCGCCGAGGCCGCGCGGCGGCTCGCGGGCAGGGTTTCACCCGAACTCGCTTTGAAGGCGAACGCCGCCGTGCTCGGCAAGGGCTCGACCCGCGAACAGCAGGAGGCGCTCGCCAGCATCGCCGCAACGCCTGGACCGGATGCGGATGCCGCGCTTGCGAAGCAGTTCGATCTTCTCCTCGCAGGAAAGCTGAAGCCCGGCGTCATCCTCGATCTGCTCGAAGCCGCCTCAATGCGCGACAACGCCGCGCTGAAGCAAAAGGCCGCCGCGTACGAAGCTGCGCGCAAGGCGGACGATCCCCTCTCCCGCTGGCGCGAATGCCTTGAAGGCGGCGACGGAAAAAGCGGGAAGCGAATCTTCGCCGAGAAGGCAGAGGCTGCCTGCATGCGCTGCCACAAGGTGAAGGGCGAAGGCGGCGACGTGGGACCGGACCTCGCGGATACCGGGAAGAAAATGGGCCGCGAGTATGTGCTGCGCGCCATCGTGGATCCGAATTCCGAAATCGCGAAAGGCTACGACAACGTGATGGTGACGCTCACCGATGGGAACATCGTCGCGGGCCTCGCCACAACCGAAAGCGCAGCCGAGCTCGCATTGAAGAATCCTGCCGACGGGAAGCTCCAGCGCGTGAAGAAGGCGGCCATCAAGGAGCGCATGTCGCTCCCCAGCGCAATGCCGCCGGGTCTCGGGGAGGTCCTCACCAAGCGCGAGCTGCGCGATCTCGTGCAGTATCTCTCGACGCTGAAGTAGCTCGCCTGCCGGATGGTGAATTCTGCCAGCAGATAGAGAAGTCGGGGGGACTGCGCGTCCCGTGGTGTGATTGTTTGACGGCGAGGCGGTCCGGTGAGCTCTTGTTCACTTTCCTTCCTCTCCCATTGGCCCTCCATGCGAACCGGGCCACCCGGGCCTCGCCATCCGGATGAAACTCTGTAACATTTCCGCCGTTCCGCTTCTTCCATGAGTGAGCCAACTCACATCATGAAAACCTGCCCGCAATGCCAGCAGCCGATGCGCGACGATGCGCCCGAGGGGCTTTGCCCCGCTTGCCTGCTGCGTGAGGCGGCTGGGGGTGTGGAATCCGGCTCTGAGGCGACTGTCCTTTTGGGTGCCTCGCAGAGCGCGAGTCCGCGGTCTGGCGATACACTGCGCTACTTCGGGAATTACGAATTGCTCGAGGAAGTCGGTGTCGGAGGGATGGGAGTGGTGTGGAAGGCGCGGCAGGCGAGCCTGAACCGGATTGTCGCGCTGAAGATGATCCGCGGCGGGATACTCGCGAATGCGGAGGAAGTGAAACGCTTCCACGCGGAGGCGCAGGCGGCGGCGAATTTGCAGCACCCGAACATCGTCGCCATCCATGAAATCGGCGAGCAGGACGGGCAGCATTATTACTCGATGGATTTCATCCGGGGCCGCAGCCTGCACGCTCTGTGCGATGGCAAGCCGCTGGAACCCGAGCGCGCGGCGCGGCTGCTGGCGACCGTGGCGGGCGCGGTCGAGTTCGCGCACCGTGCGCACATTCTCCACCGCGATCTGAAGCCGCACAATGTGATGATGGATGCGGAGGGCGTGCCGCATCTCACCGACTTCGGCCTCGCGAAGCGCATGGATGTGGACAGCGGCATGACGCAGACGGGTGCGATCATGGGCAGCCCGAGCTACATGGCGCCCGAGCAGGCGCAGGGGCGCAACGACGCTGTCGGCCCGCGCACCGATGTCTATTCGCTCGGCGCGATCCTCTACGAAACGCTCACGGGCCGCCCGCCCTTCCAGGCCGCGACCGCGCTCGACACGGTGCGGCAGGTGGTGGACGCGGAGCCCGCGCCGCCGCGCAGCGTGAATCCCGGAGCGCCTGCCGATCTGGAGACGATCTGCCTCAAGTGCCTCGAAAAGGAACCCGCGCGCCGCTACGCCAGCGCGCAGGAGTTCTCCGATGAACTCGGCCGGTTCCTCCGCCACGAGCCGATCCATGCGCGGCCCATCGGCGTCGTCGGGCGCGCGGTGAAATGGGCGCGGCGCAAGCCGGTGATCGCCTCGCTCGTGCTGGGCAATGCGGCAACGATCCTCGCCATTGTCATCGGCCAGTTCATCGCAAACGCGAAGCTGCAAAAGTCCTACGACGCGCTCGAACAGGCCGAAGCCACTGCGAAGGATCAGCTCGCGTGGAGCCAGCTCCGGCAGGCGAAGGTCATCCGCACGAGCGATCAGCCCGCTCGTCGCGCGCAGGCGCTCGCGCTGTTGAAATCCGCCGCTGATCTGGAAGCGCGTCCGCGCTCCGCGCACACGCAGTCAAAGCATGAACTGCCCTCGCCCGCAGAGCTCCGCACCGAAGCCGTCGCCGCGCTGCTCACCGAGGATGCCACGATCGCATGCGAGATGCGCGTGACTGCGGTGCCTGGCGCTGTGTCGATGGATCGGGATGGCCGGCAAGTGCTTGGCGCATGGATGCGCATCCTCGATGCCGACAAGGCGATGAAAGGCGACGCAAGCGCGATGCGCTCCGGCATTGCCGTGCAGGATATCGCCGCGAAACGCGAATTGCTGCGAATCGACGACCGCCAGCTTTTTCAGCCTGGAATGAGCATCAGTCCGGACGGGAAAATGATCGCCTTCGCGGTCGCGGAAAAGAAGGATGGCAAAGTCGCGGGCTATCGCATCGACCTGCGGGACATCGCCTCGAACACCGTCACGCGCACGCTGGCGTGGCCCGAGATTGATCCGCAGAAGACGACGCCCAATGCCACGGTGCGTTTGTTTTTCAGTCCCGATGGCACGCTGCTTGGAGCCGTCCGCGGCGCCACGAACACGGAGATTATCGTGTGGAATCTGGCTGCTAGCGAAGGTCGTGTCATTGATTACGCCAAAGGGCTGCCGCACTGGCTCGCCTTCACACCGGACAGCAAGCACGTCGTCTTCAAAACCGCGCCGCAGAAGCTCGAGCGCCGCACGCTCGCCGATGGCGCGCGCTTTGAGATCACGCTGCCGCAGCCCGCGACTGGCGCGGCGGTGATGGACCAGTCCGGCACCACATTTCTCATCGCCACCGGCATCACAGGCAAGCCGGGCGGCGCGTTGCTCGGGCTGGACTGGCACAGCGGCGCGCAGGTGTTCAGCATCCCGCTGGCGCACGAGCCGCGCAGCGCCGCCGCGTTCGGACCCGACATGCGCGTGGCATTCAGCGACGGCCCTGATCTCGCCATATATGACATCACGACCGGACGCGTGACGCTGCACATGCCAGACGTGGACGGCGCGCTGCCGGTCGATCACATCGCGTGGGGCAGCGACGCAAAATTCATCACCAGCATCAGCCAGGACGGAGTGGCGAAGCGCTGGGAACTCTCGCTCAATCCGCTGATCAAGTCGCTGCGCTCTC
>JBEBGK010000482.1:0-3852 GCA_040081515.1 Chthoniobacteraceae bacterium | reverse complement strand
CAGTTCCGGAAACGAGTGAAGCGCCGTTGTAGATGGCCACCGAAGCGGCGCGACGGATGTCCCGTTTGAGGTAGTCCACAGCCCGCATCTGGTCGCTCTGCCGTGTGGTGTAGGCCGCCACGCTGATTGACGTGTTTTGGAGGAACATCCAGGTCGTTATCATCGCGACGCTGAAGAACCCGAACAGTCCCACAGCGACCATGAGCTCGACGAGGGTGAAGCCGGCGTTCCGAAAATGGCGGGGCTTAGCGGACACTTTTTGAGAGCCCTCCCTTTGAAATGATACTCACGACCGTCTGCGTCCGCACCGTCGAGGATGGCCGCCCTGCCCAAGAAATCGAGGCGACCACCTTGAGGGCTTTGGCACTGCTCAGCGCCGTGCCGCTGGATAAGCTGACACTCGGGGAACCGGTGCCCACCCAGGTGGCTGTGAGGGTCTGCGTTCCGGTAAGATCGAAAGCGCTGACAGTGATGGTCTCCTGGTTAATGGTGAAGCCGGCCATGGGCGAGGGCCGCGCCGTCCACACCGTGGAAGTGATCCCGCTGCCTCCGGTAATTTCCGGCCAGCTCAGCGTGCGAAGCTGGTCCATGCGCTGATCCATGGAGGTCGAGGCCAGTGCATCCTGCTCGGCGTTGGAAGCCATCCGTCCCGCCTGCATGGACATGGCAAACGCTCCGAGAAAACCAATCGCGACCACAGCGGAGGCGGATATGCGAGGCTCGGTAAGACGCATATCGATGACTTCGCCTGTTTTCTGGCAGGGATGAGGCCGCGGGGTGCTTTAGAACACACAGCGGCTCAGGATTATTTGGCGAAGAGCTGCTCATGCGCGTCATTTTCTAGCAATTGTGGTACCATTCGTTGCGTGGCTTCACGGCAGCTCTGCATCACCGCATGAATGAGCTCTGCAACGCGACCGCTTCTGCCGCGTGCCATGCAATCACTGTAAGGATCAGTATGCAGAACTGTTCCGAGATTCCGGGAACATGGCTCCGAGGTCGGAACTTGAACCCAACCTGCGCCGTACATTTTGAAAAGATGGAGAGCGAATAGGCTCGGTAGAGCTGAAGGATATCGTCCACGTCAGCACGTAACGAAGCGCTGAGTTGCGCGATCACGAGCACAGATCAGCTTCGTGGGCGTGCTTGGAAAAGCGGCGGGACGATTTGAAAGCTGGAAACAGCCTCGCTTTCCAAGCGAGCCTACGAGCGGCGATACGCCCGAGCGAGGAGGGTGATCGGGTGTGCGATTTCCAAGTCGGAGCCACACGCCCGCACGCCGGCCTCGAGCTGCACGCTGCAGCCGGGGTTGCCATTTGCGACGCACTTCGCGCCGGTCTTCGCGATGTTCGCCATCTTGCGGTCGAGCAACTTCGCGGACATCTCGGGCTGCGTGATGTTGTAAACGCCAGCGCTGCCGCAGCACCACGACGACTCGGGCAGCTCGACGAGCTTCAGGCCGGGGATGAGCTTCAGCAGTTCGCGCGGCTGCTTCGTGATCTTCTGCCCGTGGCAAAGGTGGCAGCTCTCGTGATACGTCACGATTTGCTCGGCGCCCGCGCCGGTGGGTTTCACCGTGCCGATGGCGGAGAGGAATTCGTGAATGTCCTTCACCTTCGCGCTCCACTTCACGGCGCGTGCGGCGTAGCGCGGATCGTCGTGCAGCAGGTGATCGTAGTGCTTGAGATGCGAGCCGCAGCCGCCGGCGTTGGTGATGATGGCGTCGAGATCGTCGAGCGAACCGGCGCTGGCTTCCATCGCGTCAATGTTCCGCCGCGCCATGTCGCGTGCGGTGTCCACTTCGCCGTTGTGCCCGTGGAGCGAGCCGCAGCAGTGCTGCATCCGCGGCGTGATGACTTCGCAGCCATTCGCGAGCAGCACGTCCACGGTGTCGCGGTTCACGCTCGAATACGTGAGGTCCTGCACGCAGCCGGTGAGCATGCCCACGCGCTTGCGCGCGGCGGCCTGCGGAGTCTCGACCTCGGCGATGAGCGCGTCGGAAAAATCGCGCTCCACGCGCGGCGTGAGCGGTTCGAGTTCGCGGAGATTTTTCGGCAGCAGCCGCAGCAGGCCGAGTTTTTTCACGAGCTTCTCCATTCCGCTCGCCTGGTAGATGCGCAGCGCGCGGCCGATGAGCCGCAGGAGCCACGGGCGCGTGAAGACTCCGCGCAGCATGATGCTGCGGATCCAGTTCCGCTTTTCGGTGTTCAGGATTCCCGCGCGCTCGATGTCCGCGCGCGCCTCCTCAAACATCCGCGTGTAGTCGACGCCCGCCGGGCACGCCGTCTCGCACGCGAGGCAGCCGAGGCAGAAATACATCTCGTCGCCGAAGGCCTCCGTGAGATCGAGCCGCCCCTCGGCGACATTGCGCATGAGCTGGATGCGCCCGCGCGGGCTGTGCTTCTCCAGCTTCGTCGCGTCGTAAGTCGGGCACGTCGGCAGGCACAGTCCGCAATGGATGCACTGCGCGAGCACCCCGAAATCGAGGTCCTTCAAATAAAGCGGCTTTGCGCCGGGCGACGGTGGGAGGGTGTCAGCGTTCGGTGCGTGCATAAGGCTCAGCTCAGTCGAAAATCTTTCCCGGATTCAGGATGCCGAGCGGGTCGAACGATTTCTTGAGCAGCTTCATCAGGTCGAGGCTCGCGTTGCCGAGGGCGCGGCGGAGGAAGGGCTTCTTCGCGAGGCCGACTCCGTGCTCGCCGGTGATCGTGCCGCCGAGACTGATGGCGAAGTCGAAGATTTCCTGCATCGCGAGTTCGACGCGGGTCATCTCGGCGGTGTTCTTTTCGTCGGTGAGGAAGGTGGGGTGCAGGTTGCCGTCGCCCATGTGGCCGAAGGTGCCGATCTTCAGGTCGTGCCGCGCGCCGACGTCCTGGATGTAGCGGATCATCTTCGACAGCTCGCTGCGCGGCACGGTGGCGTCCTCGAGGATCGTGGTCGGCGACATGCGGGCGAGCGCGCTGAATGCCGAGCGGCGCGCGCTGGCGAGGCGGACGGATTCCTCGGCGGTCTGCGCGACTTGCACGCTGGTGGCGCCGCAGCGTTTTGCGATTTCGACCATCTGCTTTGCCTGATCCTCGACGGCGGCGGGGTGACCGTCGGTCTCCATGAGTAGGATCGCCTCGGCGTCGAGCGGCAGGCCGATCTTCGCGAAGTCCTCGACGCACTTGATGGTGATCCTGTCGAGGAACTCCAGCGTGCACGGGATGATCTTCGCCGCGATGATCGCCGAGACAGTGTCGCTCGCGCTGTCCATGCGCGCGAAAGTCGCGAGCATCGTTTTTTTCGCGGCGGGCTTGGGCACGAGCTTGAGCAGCACTTTCGTGATGATGCCGAGCGTGCCCTCGCTGCCGATGAAGATGTCCTTCATCGAATAGCCCGCGACGTCCTTCACGCATTTGTTGCCGAGCCAGACGACGGTGCCGTCCGCGAGCACGACTTCCATTCCCATCACGTAGTCGCGCGTGATGCCGTACTTCAGCCCGCGCAGGCCGCCGCTGTTTTCGGCGACGTTGCCGCCGATGGTGGAAATTTTCATCGAGCCCGGGTCGGGCGGGTAGAGCAGGCCCGCGCTGTCGGCGACGTCGGTGACCTTCTGCGTGATGACGCCCGCCTCGACGAGGATGGTGAGATTTTTCTCATCGAGTTCCAGCACCCGGTCCATCTGCGCGGTGCAAAGGACGATGCACCCCGCGGAAGGCACGCTGCCACCGGAGAGCCCGGTGCCGCTGCCGCGTCCGACGATGGGGATGCGATTCGCCGCGGCATATTTCACGAGGGCGACGATCTCATCCGTCGTCCTCACCATCACCACGACCGCAGGCACGCCGCTGATGGCCGCCGTGCCGTCGT
>JBEBGK010000481.1:0-3855 GCA_040081515.1 Chthoniobacteraceae bacterium | reverse complement strand
GGGTCGGACTCCGCGAGGTTCCGCGCCTTCCGGTAACGGATTCGCAATTCCAGATCGAGCGCCGTGGTGGGCGGGCGCAGGGTTGATCCCAGCTTTCTTGGCTGCGGTGGCACCGGCTCGCGTTTTGGCAGAGCCGGCGGGAGAATTGGATCGGGAAGCAGCGAGGGCAGCGGTTCCAGCCGTGGGGCGGGCTCGGCGAGCGGAAGAGCCTTGCCTGCGTCGCCGACGGGGGCAGGAGTGGGCGCCGGTGCAGGTGCGCCCGCGGGCACCTCCGGCAGGGGCGCGGCTTTCCCAGCGGCGGGAGCCTTGTCGTCGGCGAGAGCGACGACGACGGGGATTGCGAACAGCAGGAATAAGGGTTTCAGGAACATTCCGGCGGCGATGCTAAGCTCGGAGTTTTCATTTGAAAAGCCCGCGCATCTGCTCGATCTGCGCAGCGTGCCTACGATCCTTCATCCAGCCGCGCCGCGCCCCGTCGCGCTGGATCTCACGCCGGTGGAGGCGGCGGCGAGGCTCCGCCATCTTCCCGGGTTCGTCTTTTTCGACACCGCGCGGACGGATTCCGATCCCGGCGCGCTCTCGGTGATCGCAGCCGGTCCGCGCGCAATCCTGCGGGGCCACATCGAGCGGGATTGGGACGCCCTGCGCACCGCGCTGGCCGCCGCGGCGATCCGGGACGGGCGCGACGACGGCCTGCCGCACGGCTTTGCCGCGGGGCGGATCGACTACGACGGGGCCTTCTGCTTCGGCCTGTATGACGAAACACTCATCTTCCGCCACGGCGAGCAAAGCTGGCATGCGACCGGCGATCTCGCCTCGCGTCTCGCCTCCTCCGCGCCGCGGACATCCTGCGTGCTCCCCGCGTTTCGCCCTCGGCTGGAACCGCGGGCCTTTCACGAAATGGTCCGCCGTGCGCAGGAATACATCGCGTCCGGCGACATCTATCAGGTGAACCTGTCGCATTCGTTCGAATCGCCGTGGAGCGGTGATCCGTGGGTATTTTACGAGGCGCTCCGTCACTACTCTCCTGCGCCGTATGCGGCGTTCCTCGATCTGGATGGCACCACCGTGCTCTCTTCGTCGCCGGAATGTTTTCTGCGCATGAGCGGTCGCGCCATCCGCACGCGGCCGATCAAGGGAACGCGTCCACGCCGTCCGGATGCATTGGCCGACGAGAGAAGCGCATTCGACCTGATCACCTCGGCAAAGGAGATCTCGGAGCTGGTGATGATCACCGATCTCGAGCGCAACGATCTCGGCCAGGTGTGCGAATTCGGGAGCGTCACCGTGCCCGAACTCCTCAAGCTCGAGCGCCACGAGCAGGTTTTTCACCTCGTCTCCACCGTCGAGGGCCGTCTGCGGGATGGCGCGGATCATCCTGAGGCGCTGCGCGCCTGTTTTCCCGGTGGAAGCATCACCGGCGCTCCGAAGAAACGGGCGCGCGAAATCATCGCGGAACTGGAGCCCGAACCGCGCGGGCTTTACACGGGCGCGCTGGGGTGGTTCGGTTTCAATGGCGAAAGCCAGTTCGCCATCGCCATCCGTACGGTGGTGATCGGCGGGGACCGCGCGCAATTCCACGTCGGCGCCGGAATCGTCGCGGACAGTTCCCCCGGGGCGGAATGGCAGGAGACGCTGGACAAGGCCGCGGGGATCCTGCTCGCCGCCGGGAGACTGTGACGCCGGGGCGTCCGCACGCCCGGAACGAAGTCCCTTGTGTTTCCCGCAGGGAGGGCTAGAGGTAGCCCGTTCACATCGGGGCGTAGCTTAGCTTGGTAGAGCGCTTGGTTTGGGACCAAGAGGTCGCAGGTTCAAATCCTGTCGCCCCGACCAGTATTCATGCGGGTTCCGGGTCCGTCAGCGGTTGACGGGACAAAAAATTGCGGTTCAGCACCAGCACAGTGGATTTGTTGAGGATGTCGTTCCTTGAAAGTAGGCGAGGTTTGCAACCTCGCGCGGTGTGCCGGGCGCAGGTGGCGCAGGTGGCGCAGGTGGCGCAGGTGGCGCGGAGGCGGATGTTGGATGTTGAGCATTGAAAGGCACGCGGCGCAGGAAAGTGGCACAGCCCGTCCCGGCTGTGGGGCCACCGGGCATCTTGCCCGGTGACCGGAACGGCAGGCGGAACGCCTGCCAGCCCCACAGGCTGGAAGCCTGTGCCACATCAGTCTTCTGCGCGGTCGCCCGCCGGGCACATCTTCACGAGCTTCGGATCGAAGCGGCCGAGCACGTCCACGAGGTCGGTTTGCGCGGACATCACTTGCGCGATGTCCTTGTAAACGCCCGGCACTTCGTCGAGGCCCGCGGACAGAAGCTCCACACCGGCGGCGGCGAGTTGCTTCTTCACCGCACTCCAGGTGAAGGACTGCATCGCCTTGGTGCGACTCATCACGCGGCCCGCGCCGTGCGACGCGCTGTGCAGCGACTCGGCCGAACCTTTGCCGCGCACGATGTAGCCAGGCGTTGCCATCGAGCCCGGGATGATCCCGAGCACGCCGGCACCCGCAGGCGTCGCGCCCTTGCGATGAACGATCACCTCGCGTGATTCACCATTCAGCACGTGAGTTTCCTTCCACGCAAAGTTGTGATGGTTCTCGATGTCGAGGATCACGTGTGCGCCGAGCTTCTTCGAGATGTGCTTGTGGATGAGCGCGTGGTTCGCGGCGGCGTAGCGGCCCATCAGGCTCATCGCGGCCCAGTATTCCTGGCCGTCGGCGTCGTCGAGCGAGAGCCACGCAAGGTTCTTGAGTTCCTTCGGCAGGTGCTCGTGGCGGGCCATCGCGCGCTTGCTGTAGAAATCACACACCTGCGCGCCCGTGCCGCGCGAACCCGAGTGCGTGAGCAGCGCGAGGTATTCGCCCGGCCCATTTTCGTTGAGGCCGAGCGCCTGCGCCTGCTCTGCATCGATGGTGAACGCACCGAATTCGACGAAGTGGTTGCCCGAGCCGCTCGTGCCGAGCTGCGACCACGCCTTGTCGCGCAGCCGGTTCGTCACATGCGAAACGCTCCAGTCCTCGTCCATCACATCATGCTGGCGGCGCTGCTGAAAACTGCAGCCCATGCCGAAGCGCGTCTCGTCCTCGATGAGATTCGCGAGACGATCGCGCTGCCCGGCGATGATGTTCGCCTTGCGGTCAAAGACCGTGAGCTTCATGCGGCACGCGATGTCCACGCCGACGGCATACGGAATCACCGCGTTGTCCGTCGCAAGCACCCCGCCGATCGGCAGGCCGTAGCCCACGTGCGCATCCGGCATGAGCGCGCCTGCCACCGCGACCGGCAGCGCGCACGCATTCGCCATCTGCTTCACCGCCTCGGCTTCGAGCCCCTCGCCCCACTGACGCCACGGCGCGAGTTCCGCGCGCGGCGTGAACGCCGGGCGATAGATCGCACGCGCCAGCGGCGCACGCATCTCATCGGCGAAGAACGCCGGCGGGTTGGCGACGATGTTGAAAATCTCGGTCTCGAGCTGCGCGCCGTCGTTACCCTGCGCAATGAAGTTCTGGATGAACTCGTGCGCGAGCTGGATCGGCTCGCCGACCGGCACTCCGAGCTGGATGAGGTCTTTGGTATTCATGGTTGTGGTGGTGTTGAAAATGGTGAGCGCGGTGTGCGGACACACTCCGAGTGCGCAGCGGTGTTTGTTCTTTTTGTCGTCTGGGAAACGAGTTCGCCAATGCTCTGTGAACCGAATGTTTGCACGCGCCGGGCACTTTGGTAAGCTCCTGCCATGAGCACGCTTCACGAAATCAAAGCAGCTGCGGCAACACTCCCGGCGGAAGATCGCAGCGAATTGGTCGCATGGCTGAGTGAATCGAAAGATGTGTGGGAAATCCGCCGGGAACAATTGCGCAGGGA
>JBEBGK010000480.1:0-3859 GCA_040081515.1 Chthoniobacteraceae bacterium | reverse complement strand
GAAAGCTGCGACCAGGAGTGCTTGTTCAGGCCGCCGAGTTTCTGGCTGTGGAATTTGTTGTCGAGGATGCTGCCCTCGCTGCCGACGAGATGCGTGTGGAAATAATATGGCTGGAGGCAGTCCACGATCGCCGCGCATTTTCCGATCGCGCCGTTCTTGAACTTCAGGATGGTCGTCGAGCTCGTCTGGTATTCGTACGCCGCGAAGACCGGGTTCTTGCTCTGCGTGGCGTAGCTCGTCACCTCCTCGACCTCGCCGTCCATGCAAAGCAGGAGCGCATCGAGCGCATGGCAGCCGGCGGTGAGCAGTGCGCTGCCGCCGAGTTTCTTCTTCGTGTTCCAGCGATACTGCCCGTACCACGGGCCGATGCCGTGGTAGTAGTCCACTTCGCCGTAGTGAAGCTTGCCGACGAGCCCGGCCTTGATGACGGATTTCGTCGCCATGAACTGCGACGAGTAACGGCACTCGAAACACACGCACGTCCGGACGCCCGCAGATTTCGCCGCCTCCTTCATCGCGAGGATTTCGCTCCATTCGACCGCGAGCGGCTTCTCGACGATGATGTGCTTCCCATTCTTTGCCGCCTCGATGAATTGCGCCGAGTGCTGGTTCGGGTAGCTGGTGATGTCCACGGCATGGATGCTCTTGCTGGAGAGCATCGCGCCGAGATCGGTGTAGGCCTTGATGGGTGAGCCGTGCTTCGCGGAAAGCTCGGCGGAATCGAGCTTGCGCGAACTCCAGACGGCGGTGACCTGCGCTTGTGAGGTGGCGTTGATGGCGGCGATGTGGGCGCTCGCGGCCCAGCCATAGCCGATGACGGCGACGTTGTATTTTTTGCTCATGGGAAAAGGAGGATGCGGTTTTCTAGCTGAGCGCGTTCCCTTGGCGAGCGCCAAAGTAGGCGAGGTTTGCAAGCTCGCGTGGGCAAGCGAAGCGAGGCGGATGGGAGGGACACTCGATCTGGCCAAAGGTTGTTCGCTCCCCGCCATCCCGCCACTTTCACCTGCCCTGTCACGCGAGGTTGCAAACCTCGCCTGCCATTACTGCTCGCCTTTCAGGAACGAAAGCAGGTCCGCGAGATCCTGCGGCTTCATCGTGGCCTCGAGGCCGGGTGGCATGAGCGAGTGTTCGCCGGCGGTGAGCGATGCGATGTTCGCGCGGGGGATATTCTCCTCCACGCCGAGCGTCTGGCGCAGCGTGATGGACTCGGGGGTGTCGGAGATGATGATGCCCGCGAGGATGCGCCCGTCCTTCAGTTCGACATTGCTCGCGGCAAATGCGGCGATGACCTCGAAGTCGGGCACGACGATGTGCAGGAGGATGGATTCCTTTGGCTGGTTGCGCATGCCCAGCAGATCGGGGCCGACGTTGTAGCCTTCCTGGTTCAGCCGGTGGCACGACGCGCAGAGCGTCTTGAAGACCTCGCGCCCATGCGAGGCATTCGGCGCGAGCGCGAGCACTGCCTTCGCGGCCTCGTAGGCTTTCATGCGGTCGCCATCGGCGGGTGTGCCGAAAAGTTTCGCAGCGCGGTCTCGCAGCGCGGCGTCCTTGCTCTTGGAAAGTGCGGTGCGTTGCGCGGCGCTGATCGCATTCCTCGGCACCGCGCCGGCCTCGACGGCATCCAGCACCCGCGCAACATATGCCGGGCGCGAGAGCAGCGCGGAGAGGGTGATCTCCCGCTCGCCGGGAGTGAGGGCCGCGAGGCGTTTCGGCGCGAGCAGTGCGTCGGCGACCGCGGCGTTGTCGAAAGTGACGAGCGCGCGGATCGCGGCGGCGCGCAGATCGGCGGCGAGTTCGGATGCGGATGCCGTCGCGAGGGCGGTGAGCGGTTTCGACGCGTCGCTCCAGCCGGCGCGCCTCAGGAGGCTCACCGCGAGCAGCCGGCTCTCCTGGGGAGCATCCTTCTTCACGGCGATGTCCGAGGCGGCTGCCGCGGTCGAGCGAATCCACTCCGCGTCGCCCGGTGCGATGCGGACATTTGCGCCGTCAATCACACCGGCGAGCAGGGCGATCCGCAGCTCGACAGGGAGCTTTTCCGCGCCGGTGAGCGAGACTTCCGCCATCACGTTCCGTTTCGCCGCCACGGTCGCGCGGCCGAGCGTCATCCCCATCTCCCCGAGCAGTTCGAAGACGCCGTGCGTCTTGGCGTCCAGTTTCGGAATCACAAGGCTGGCGAGTTCCCGTTCGCGCCCGGTTGCTCCGCTGAGCACCGCGGCGCGCGTCCAGCGATCATCCGCGCCGAGTGCGGCGATTCTCGCGAGCGCGGGCAGTGCCCGTTCATCCCGCGAATCGCCGAGGCCGAGCGCCGCTCGGAAGCGAACGCGCGCATCGCTGCTCTCCGCGCCCCGAAGCAGTTCGTCGAGGGGGGCTTTGTCGAGATCCTCACGCTCCAGCCCGCGGTCCTTCGCGTAGCTCCATGCGCGGGCGAGGTCCTTCTCGAGCGGCTTCGCCGACGTGATGCGCCAGATGCGTCCGTTCTTCTTTCCCGCCTCGAAGTCCGTGTGCTTGCGAATCTCCTCAGGGAGATAATCGGGATGCTCGATCGTGCTGCGATACATGTCGCACACATAGAGCGCGCCGTCCGGGCCGCGCGTGAGGAATACCGGCCGGCACCAGTCGTCGCTTGATGCGAACATCTCGTGTTTCTCCAGCAGCGGCACGGCGGCAAACGTCGCTCCGTGCGGGACGAGACGGTCGGCGTGGATGAGGTTGCCGGTCGGATCGCACGAGAGCGCGCAGCCGTCGAACTTCCCCGGCAGCGCGCCGCCGCGCCAGATGCGCACGCCGCAGGCCGCGCTGAAGGATCCCGCGTGCGAATCGGCGGTGGTGATGTTTGCGCTGATCGGGAACAGCCGCACGCCGTCGCCGCCGCCCTTCAGTCCCGTCCGCACGGTGCGCTCATTGCAGTCCTGCACCGTCTCGCCGAATGAGAGATGCGGACTCCGCCGCAGCCAGCGCGATTCGAGGACGACGTGCTGCACGGGGAGGCGGTTCATGCAGATGAAGCGGCGCCCGTAGTCGTCGAAGGCGAGGCCATATTGCGACTTGCCATCCACCGTCTCGAAATCGCCGGTCTTCGGATTCCACCGCAGGTCGCCGGTCATTTTCACCGCGGGCTTCTCCGGGTGTGCGGGCGATGTGATGTTCCCCGCGCTGAGGCCGGCCGCGAAATAGATCCAGCCGTCCGGCCCAAGCGTCGGGCAGTTCACGCGGAGCTGCGTGCTCTTTGCGAAGTCGAAGCCGGTGAGCAGCACGCGCTTCTCGTCAGCGCGGCCGTCGCCGTCGGTGTCCTTCATGAGAAAAATGTCCGGCGCGCAGGTGACGATGAGCCCACCGTCCCATGGCATGACGCCATTTGGAAAAGTGAGCCCCTCGGCGAAGACCGTGCGTTTGTCGTAGCGCCCGTCGCCCTTCGTGGATTCGAGCATCACGACGCGGCCCATCGCCGGCTCGCTCGTGCTCGGATAGCCACGATTTTCCGTCACAAACATCCGCCCCTTTTCATCGAACGCCATCGCGCAAGGCGACTCGACCATCGGCTCCGACGCGACGAGTTCGATGCGCAGCCCGTCCGTGACCTTGATCGTCTTCAACTCCTCCTCCGGCGAAAGCGGGCCGCGTCCACGGGGCGTTTCCGCGGGGGAAAGTGTCACGGAAATGGCGAGCAGGAGGCTGGCGGGGAAGAGGAGGGATTTCATGGTGAGAGGCAATCAGGCAAACCCCCGGCATGAAAAACAATTAGCGCCGTGCGGAAAATGAAACATGCGCGTTGCGGAGTTGCGCCCGTGGCCCGCGGCGAGGAGGATGCGCGGCTCAAATGATTTCACCTGGCAGCGGTCCCGTGTCGGACTTTCCCGAA
>JBEBGK010000479.1:0-3860 GCA_040081515.1 Chthoniobacteraceae bacterium | reverse complement strand
CCATTGTAAACCGGTTCGAAATCGCTGCCGCTGATTGCCTGCGCGTGCAGCGTCAGGTGATTGAACATGTGGACCTGCATGCCCAGTCGGATCCGTCGCGACTCGTAGCCGTCGTCGTTGGCCGCGCTGCCTCTGCCCCAGTGATACTGCCCGTGATAGCGGCCCAGCAGCCAGAACGTCTGAAGAATGGGATTGTCCTTGTTGTGATAGATGCGGCCCAGATTCTCGAGCTGATCGCCGAGCGACAGCGACTCGCCGCTCTTGGGAGCGGCGGTCGACAGTTTGATGTGGGCGCCTTCCTCGGCCTTGCCGGCGGGAAGGGCGGCAGCCATCAGGAGCGCGCCGAGGAACCCGCTGCGCACGAGATTGCGGATGCGCCGCAGGGTCCGGGATTCGTGATTCTGTCGGCGGCGCTCACGGCAGCCAGGGTGGGAGGGGATGGTGGTTTTGTCGGTGGATTGCATCAGGTGATGTTTCTCAGTGTCGGGCTCGAGCATTCCCTGCCAATGTTACAATCACATGGCGATATTGTGACGTTTACGAAACATCCGAGTCAAATGTGACGCTTCGCAGACGAATAACGCATTCCGCCGAGGACGCCGCACGGCTGGCGCGCGCGCTCCACCATCGTCGCGGCTCCATCACTCCACCGCTCGCGGTCTGCCTACACCGCGAGGTGGAAGTACGCGTGAATGTGGGGCACTCCGCGGAAATACCACACCATGTCCGGCCCTTCGATCTGCCACGTGTCCCACACCCGGTCGCTGCCGATGTCGAACGCGCCGCCGTAGCACGAGACGAAAAGCCGCCCGACGAGCTTCTTTTCCTCGATGGTCTTCATCGTCGCATCCACGTCGTCGGCGCGGAAGCACACGAGCATGCGCCGCATTGTATCGAGCAGCTTCGCCTGCTGGTCCTTGCTAAGGTCCGCGCCGCACAGGCCGGGCAGGTCCGTCTTGCGCTTCTCGATCACCTTCGCCGGGCTCTCGCCGCGTGGCTCGCGGCCGACGAGGATTTTCTCCTGCTGCTTCCCGTCCAGCGCGCTGTAGAACTCATTGAAGAGCAGCCCCTGATACCAGAACGGATTCCCCTCGTGATCCTTCGTCTCGCGGAACGCCTTGGCGAAGTTCCCGTAGAAAATCGGCGCGCCGCCAAAGCCGAGTCCCTTGTCCGTATGCGCATTGCACCGCCGCGTCACATGGTGGCCGGTGTAGATGAACTCGAAGTCCTTGTCCCCCGGCGTGCCGAAGAAGCCGACCGACGGCGTGTTCTTGATCTGCCCCATCAGGTCCTTCTCCACCTGCCAGTTCATCTTCTCGCGATGCTCCGGCGAATGCAGCGACTCGAAGATCTGCTTCACGAGGTCCTGCTGATCCTTCGTGTAGAAAGTGTGCAGCCGCTGCTCCGGGCAGATGTACCACCAGTTGCTCACAAACTGCCGCTTCGGATGATCCAGCGGCAGGCAAATCGCCGCGCGCTGTTCCTCGCTGAGGCTCTTGTAAAACTGCATCGGCAGCGAGTCCTTCTGCGCCGCGGCTGCGTGCAGTTTCGGAAACCCACCGAGCGCAGCGCCGAAAGCCGTGGCGCCGAGCGCGCGGAGCACATCGCGCCGGGTGACATCACGGCGCGTGAGGGAGGGGATGTCACAGGCGGGGAGGATCCGTTTCATGGTGGGTCATCGTCTCGCGGATCTGCGGAAATGCGAGCGGGATTTCTGGAGGGAGTTTGCCGCCGCCCCCGCGCGACGCCGGGACTTCCGTGTTTGCTGGCACGCGGCATCTTTCTTGTATGCTTGAGGCCATGAGTTCCCTTTTGTTCACCAATGTCACCGCCGTCCTCCCCGACAGGCTGCTGGAATCGGCGTTTGTGTGGTGTAACAGGGGCAGGATCCGCTCCGTCACGCAGCGTTCCCCGAAGGTGTCCGCGCAAACGCGGGTGATCGACGGCGCGGGCAGATATCTGTCTCCCGGCTTTGTGGACATGCATGTGCATGGCGGTGACGGCCACGACTTCATGGATGGCACCGTCGAGGCCATGCGTGGTGCCTGCCGGGCTCATGCGCGACATGGCACGACGACGATCTTTCCCACGACCACCACGGGATCGGCCGGCCAGATTCACGCGATGCTCGATGCGGCGAGGGCGGTGCAAAGCGAACGCGACGTGACCAACGGAGCGCAGATCGCGGGCGTGCATCTCTACGGGCCGTTCTTTGCCGGGGATAAAGTGGGCTGCCATCCCGCGGAAGGCCGGCGCCCGCCAACGCCGGAGGAATACCTCGGCTATTTTGAGACCGGCCTCGTGCGCATCGCTACCTGTGCGGCGGAGTTGCCGGGCGCGGCGGAGTTTTATCGGGAGGCTCGCCGTCGTCGTTGCCTGATCACCTGCGGTCACTCGAACGCAAGCTGGCCGGAGATGGCGGCTGCGTTCAAGGCGGGCATGAGGCATGTGGATCACTTCTGGTGTGCGATGAGCGATGTGTCCTCGGTCCGCGCACGACTCGGCGTGCCGATGCGGGGCAGCATGATGGAGTTCGTGCTGGGCACGGCTGAGATGAGCACCGAAGTCATCGCGGATGGCTGCCACCTTTCCCCTGAGCTGCTGGACTTTGCCTATCGCATGAAAGGCGCGAAACGCCTCTGCCTGGTCACCGACAGCAATCGTGCGCTGGATCTGCCGCCCGGGCGCTATCGCTTTGGTCCGCTCGATGAAGGCTCTTGGTTCGAAAGCGATGGCAAGGTCGGCTGGGCTCCCAACGGCAGTCTCGCCAGCAGCATCATGGGCATGGATCACATGGTGCGGCGGATGAAGCGCGACACGTCGGCGAGCCTGCCGGAGGTGATTCGGATGGCCAGTCTCACGCCCGCCGAGTTGACCGGTATCGCACGCTGCACGGGCAGCATCGAAGCGGGCAAACAGGCGGACCTCTTGCTGCTCAGGCGTGACTTGAGGGTGAAGCAAGTATTCATTGGCGGGGTCGAGTCAAAGTCGGCACTCCCTTCGGCCCAATAGCGATCAGCCATCATGAAACGCGCCTCCCTTCTCCTTGCCTCTCTCATCCCCGGCCTCCACGCCGCTGAACCTGCCCCGCAAACATGGCCGCGGGTGGAGCAACCGCTCGTCATCACGGCAGACAAGGCGCCAAGGCCCGGCACGGGTGACTTTTCCATTTCTGTCTGGGCGAAGGCGGATGTGACAGATCGTGTGACGGGCGATCTGGTGAGCCAATACGATGCGAAGAAGCGGCGCGGCTTTCATCTCACGCTGAAGTGCAATCCCGGCGTCACCTCGAACCAGGCGAACTGGCGGCACCTGCAGTTCGGCATCGACGATGACAAGCCCGGCGCGTGGCGCGACTGCGGACGGCCGGGCAAGGCGTTGTTTGCCTTCGCGATGGCGACTCACGAGGGCGCTTTGTATGCGGGCACCTGCGAGCCGGGCGCTGGCGAAAGCGGGCATGTGTATCGCTACGAAGGCGGCGAGCGCTGGATGGACCTCGGCGGCCTCGACGGCAGCAACTCCGTGACCGCACTCGCCGCGCATGAAGGCGCGCTGTATGCCGGCACGGGCAGGTATCGCGTGGCAGGCTCGCATTTGCCGGAATCGAAGAACGCCAGGCCCGGCGGTCGCATCTTCCGTTATGAAGGCGGTGCGAAGTGGGTGGATTGCGGGCAGTTGCCGGACACGGAGGCTGTGGGCGGGCTCGTCGTGTATCGCGGCCGGCTGTACGCGTCGTCACTCTACAAGCCCGCGGGCCTTTTCCGCTACGAGGGCGGCGCGCGGTGGACGCGGCTGCCGGATGCGATTGGCCCGGACTATAAAACAGGCGAGCCGGGACCGAAGCGTGTGGTGTCGCTCAC
>JBEBGK010000478.1:0-3867 GCA_040081515.1 Chthoniobacteraceae bacterium | reverse complement strand
GGAGGAGTTCCTTTTTCTCGCGCTGGAATCCGCGAGACGCGGGCTCGGCCCGGTGGCCGTCGCCCCGCCGCTCGGTCCAGACTGGCAACCGGGCGCCGAATGCGACGAAAGTCTCGAATCGACCCTCGGGTTGCCCGGCGATATCGCCGCCCTGTGCGGCTCGTTGAAAGTCGGCGTCCACTTCGCCGCGGGGAAGCCGGGGCTTCCTGCCGCCGCGCGCGGCATCCTCGCGGACCGGCTCCATCTGGACTTCGAGGAGGCGACGTGGCTGGATCGCCTGGGGCGGATGGCCGATGCGCAGCCCGCGGCGTTCCGCGAGTGGCTCGGCATCGCGCAGGAAGTTTTTCCGTTCGCAACCGGCGACACGCCACTGGCGATCACGGAGGAGGATATCCACGCCCTGCCGCAGGTCGCGGATTTCGAGCTGCGCGAAACGTTCCTCGGCCATGTGCAGGGGCGGCAGCTTCTTCTCGCGACATTCCCTGTCGTGCAGCGCCGGCAGGGACTCGCGGCGACGTGAAGAATTCCTGAAAGAACTGGCACGGCCGGCGGGAGCGCAGCTAGATGAACGGGGCCGCGCGGACAGCCGGACGCTGGTCCGCTTTTTTTCAATCCATGCCTTTCTTCCATCCCGTACCCGCCGCGATTTCTGCGCGCAACGTGCAGGAAATTCTGTTCTTCGGCGGAGGCATCGCGCTGTTGCTGGCCGCTGCATTTCTCGCGCCGCATCGGGGCGCCCGATGGTTCCGGCTGTTCGAACACGGCCTGGCCCGCATCGCGCGGCACCGCGGACTCGCGATCCTCGGCGTTGCGCTTTTCGCACTCGGGATCGCCGTCGCGCTGGCACTGACGATCGGCCTGCCGCAGCCGAAGGTTGACGACGAGTTCAGCTATCTCCTCGCCGCGGATACTTTCTCGCACGGGAGGCTGGCGAATCCGCCCCACCCGCTCTGGCAGCACTTCGAGACTTTCCACGTCATCCAGCAGCCGGCTTACGCCTCGAAATATCCACCGGGCCAGGGGCTGCTCCTCGCGCTTGGCCAGTTCCTCTCCCATCCGGTGGTCGGAGTATGGCTGAGCACCGCAATTGCGTGCGCGGCGATCACGTGGATGCTGATGGCGTGGTTGCCAGCGCGATGGGGCCTGCTGGGCGGGCTCCTGGCCGCGATGCACCCGGAGGTCCTCATCTGGAGCCAGCGTTACTGGGGCGGTTCCCTCACGCTTGCCGCCGGGGCGCTCGCGCTCGGCGGCTTCCGCCGGCTCCTCCGGAAACCCGGCACGCGCGACGCCGTCCTGATGACTGCGGGCATGGCAGCCACCGTCATCTGCCGGCCGTACGAAGGCGGAGTGATGACGATGATTCTCCTGGTGTCGCTCGCGGTTCTCGGCGGCGTCCGCAAGTGCCTCTCGCCGCGAATCGCGCTTCCCATCGCGATCGGGCTGGCGATGACGGGGGCGTGGACGGGCTACTACAACTGGCGAGTCACCGGCAGCCCGACCCGAATGCCCTACCAGGTGCATTCCTCCGCCTACATGGCGGCGCCGATTTTCGTCTGGCAAAGCGCTCCGCCGCTGCCGGCGTACCGGCACGCGGAACTGCGCGACTTTCACACCGGCTGGGAATATCGCGGCTACGCGAGGCAGCAATCCGCCGCCGGCCTCGCCACCGGGTTGCTCGAGCGAACGTGGCGGCTGCTCCGGAGTCACTCGCGGCTGTGGTTCCTCTCGCTGTCGCTCGTCGCGCTTCCGTGGGCGCTGCGTCGGGATCGCTGGATGCGGCGGGCCACGTGGATCTGGCTCCTCTTCACCGCCGCGCTCTTGCAGGTGAACTGGACGTTCTTCCATTACGCCGCGCCGGTTTTCGGCCTGTTCTTCGTCCTGGTCATGCAGTCGATGCGCCATCTGCGCGTGTGGCACTGGCATGGAAAATCCGTCGGCCTGTTTCTCGCGCGCGGCTCCGTCATCCTGTGCGCGGTCTCCGTGCTTCAGTCGTGGCGCGAGATCGCATCGCAATACCCGGACCGCTGGTGGGCCCAGCGCGAGGGGGTTGTCCGCCGGGTCCAGCAGGACGGCGGGAAGCACCTGATCGTCGTGCGCGACGCGCCGGGAATTGCAACAGCGCCCGGGTTCCGCGACTGGGTCCGCAATCTCGCGGATCTGGAAGGCCCGGAGATCGTCTGGGCGCGCAGCATGGACGGGACGCGGGACCTGCAACTGCTCGAACACTACAAGGAGCGCCGCGCGTGGCTGCTCGAAGTCGGGCGGGACGATGTGCGCCTGCTGCCTTATCCGCGATGAGCGGCCAACCCATCCGGCGCCACGGCCCCCGTCGCATTTGCTGGAAATGAAAACCGCGCGCGCCTAAACCAGCCACCCTTTCCGCCGGAGATGGTTTTCAGTTCGCCACTGTTTCTTTTCCTGTTCCTGCCAGTCGTTCTCACGCTCTACCCGCTGCTGCCCGGGAACAGGCTGAGGAACCTATGGCTGTTGATCGTGAGCCTGATCTTCTACGCATGGGGCGAGATCGGCTTCCTGCTGCTGTTGCTCGGCTCGACGCTGATGAATTACTTCCTCGGCCTCCGAGTGGACCGCCAGCAGGATCCCGCCCGCAGGAAATCCGCGGTGACCATCGCCATTGTGCTGAACATCGGATTGCTTGCGTTCTTCAAATACGCCGGCTTTGCCGTGGCGAATCTGAACGGCGTCCTCGACTTCCTCGGAATGCAGCAGGTTCACATCGGGGACGTCCGCCTCCCGATCGGGATCTCGTTCTTCACCTTCCACGCGCTCTCCTACGTCGTGGACATCTACCGGCGGAAATCGGCCGCGGCCCGGAACCCTGCCGACACGGCACTGTACATTTTCTTTTTCCCGCAACTGGTCGCCGGGCCGATCCTGCGGTGGAGCGCCATCGCCCCGCAGCTCGCGAAGAGGATCGTCACCCGCGACGGGTTTGCCGAGGGGATCCGGAGATTCGTCGGCGGGCTTTCGAAAAAGATGATCATCGCAAATGCCGTGGCCGTGCCCGCGGACCAGATCTTCGCGCTCCCGGCGGCTGAACTGACTCCGGCGCTCGCGTGGTTCGGGACGCTTTGCTACACGGTGCAGATCTACTTCGATTTCTCCGGCTACTCGGACATGGCGGTCGGCCTCGGAAAAATGTTCGGCTTTCAGTTCCTCGAAAACTTCGATCACCCGTATGTCTCGCAGTCCGTGAAGGAGTTCTGGCGGTGCTGGCACATTTCGCTCTCGAGCTGGTTCCGCGACTATCTCTACATCCCGCTCGGGGGAAACCGCTGCTCGGAACCGCGGAATCATTTCAATCTCGTCGTCGTGTTTTTCCTTTGCGGCCTCTGGCACGGGGCGAGTTGGACGTTCGTCGTCTGGGGGCTTTATCACGGACTTTTCCTCGTTCTCGAGCGCTCCCGCTTCGGGACATGGCTCGAAGGCGTGCCGCGGGTGGCGCGGCATCTTTACGCGCTGGCTGCGGTGAGCTTCGGCTGGGTCCTCTTCCGTGCGGACTCGCTCCCGCAGGCAGCGGCATTCTTCTCGAACATGCTTGGCCTCGCCGGTCACGGAGCGGTGTCCCAGCCCCTCGCGCGTCATGCGACCAACCAGGTCGTTTTCGCGCTCATCGCCGGGGCTGTTTTCTCCATGCCGGCGTGGGCGTGGATCAAGGCGCAAGCTGCGCGAATCACCGGCTGCCTCCCCGAAAAGGCCAGGCCTGCACTTCTGGGCGCCGGACACCTGTTCGAATGCATCCTCGTCGCCGGGCTGCTGCTCATCTCCTCGGTGTGGCTCGCGGGGAGCACCTACACTCCTTTCATCTATTTCCGTTTCTGAGGACATGACCGCACCGACCACTCA
>JBEBGK010000477.1:0-3873 GCA_040081515.1 Chthoniobacteraceae bacterium | reverse complement strand
CGTGAGGGCGCACGGCGGTGAAATCACGGTTGCCAGCGAACCCGGAAAAGGCAGCGTATTCACGGTGAAGATTCCCGTCGCATGAGCGCGCAGGCCACAGTTCTGATTGTCGAGGACGACCCGGCGATGCTTCGCGGGTTGAAGGACAAGTTTGAGTTTGAGGGCTACAAGGTTATCACCGCCACCGATGGCGACGCGGGGCTGAAGGCCGCACTCGGCGGCAAGCCGGACCTCGTCGTGCTCGACGTGATGCTGCCGAAAGTGAACGGCTACGAGGTGTGCCGCTTCATCCGGGAGGAGAAACTGACGATGCCCATCCTGATGCTCACCGCCAAGGGGCAGGAGAGCGACATCGTCCTCGGACTGAAGCTCGGCGCGGACGACTACGTCACGAAGCCGTTTTCGATCAAGGAAGTCCTCGCGCGCGCCGAAGTCCTGCTGCGCCGGCAGAGACGCGGCGCGGCGGAGATTTATTCCTTCGGCGACTGCCGGCTGGACTGCGATGCGCGCACCTTCACGCGCAACGGCAGGGAGGTGCCGTTGTCGCCGAAGGAGTTCGAATTGCTCCGCTTCTTTGCCAGCCGCCGGGGTCAGGCGCTCAGCCGCGACCTCATCATGAACAGCGTCTGGGGCTACGACGCCGTAGTCACCCCGCGATCGATCGACCGCTTCGTGAATGCGCTGCGGAACAAGATCGAGCCGAACCCGACGAAGCCCCGCTATATACGCACGGTCCGCGAGTTCGGATACAAGTTTGAAGGATAGGCCGCATGCGAGTGGCGCGACGTGGATCCTCTTCAAAAAATCGTCTGACAGTTCCCTTTGAACGGTCGAGACTCTCCCCGATCATCACCCCATGAAAACGACCCTCCTGCTCTCACTGGTGTCCCTCCTTCTCGTCGCCGGCATCCGCGCGCAAGATGCTGATCGGCTGCGTGCCGAAATGAATGAACTCATGGAAAAGGCCCGGCGCGCAAAGGCCGAGGGGCGCGGCGGCGAAGCCGAGGAACTCATGCGGAAAGCGAAGGAACTCCAGGGCGCTCACGGCGGCCACGACGACGCCAAGAAGGAACGCGTGCGGCACGAAGCCGCGGCACGTGAGATCGAGGAATTGCACCGTGCCGGAAGGCATGAGGAAGCCGAACGCTTCAAACAAAAGCTGGCAGGCGCGGGACCCGGCCCGGACCGCCCCGCGGAGGCCCGTGAACGGCTCGCTCATGTTTCACAGGCCATCGAACATGCGAGAGCGGCGGGGATGAAGGAGGAGGTTGCCCATTTGGAACAGGCTGCCCGGAGAATGAAGGAGGAACTCGCCCGGCATAGCGAGGCCGCCCATGGAGGGTCGATGCGGGCGGATTACCCGCCCACGCCGATCCGGGAATTGCACGAGGCAATGGAGCGGATGCAGGGGCAGATGGAGAAGCTGTCGCGGGCGATGGGTGAGTTGCGCGAGCAGGTCCAGGCGCTGCAGCGCGGCGCGGAGAAGAAGCGCCCGGACTAGCGATCGGTCTGTTGTGGGATGATGGCATCAAGTTGAGTGCCCAGTGCTCGGTGCTCAGTGCTCAGTGAAGAGCGAGTTGCGAGGTCATTCTGAGCACTGAATACTGGGCACTGAGAACTTCGTCCAAAAGCCATCACACGACGACTGACAGAGCACTCGCCGCCGCATTTTTTCACGGCAGCCGATCCCCCCGGTCATGCGCCGTGCCCGACTCGCGACGAATGGGCGGGGCGCTTCAGCCGGCAAGCGCCTTGCGCGCGTGACCGATGTCGGCCGCGATCTGGACGCGGAGCGCTTCGAGGTCGGGGAATTTCTTTTCCGCGCGGAGAAACTGACAAAAGGAAACCTCGAGATCGGTTCCGTATAAGTCCCCGGTGAAATCGAGGAGGTGGACCTCGAGCACCCGCTCGGTCGCGTCCGGCGTCACGGTCGGGCGCGTGCCGATGTTGGCGACGCCCGGCACTTCCGTGTCATTCATCGCGACGCGGACCGCGTACACGCCGTTCGGCGGCAACTGCTCGCTCTCAGGCCGGAGATTGGCGGTCGGGAAGCCGAGGGTTCTGCCCATTTTTCGCCCTGCGATCACCGTGCCGAGCACGCTGAACTCACGGCCGAGCAAACGGCCGGCGAGAAGCAGATCGCCCGCCTCGACCGCGGCGCGGATGATCGTGCTGCTCACGGCGGTGCCGTCCACCGCCACGGCGGGCAGGCCGATCACTTCGAATCCGAGGCCGTCGGCGAGCGAGCGCAGCATGTCGAGGTTCCCGGCCCTCCCCTTGCCAAATGCCCAGCCTTCGCCGACGCAGATCTGGCGCAGCGGCCGGGCGGCTCCCGCGAGTTCCTTCACGAAATCGCCGGGCTCGGTCGCCGCGAAGCGCGCGTTGAATTCGACCACGAGCGCGTGTTGAAAACCAAGCAGGCCGATCAAGCGCAGCTTGTGCCGTGTGGAGGTGAGCAGCGCCGGCGCCTGCCGGGGCCGCAAGACCGTCGCGGGATGCGGATCAAAGGTCAGCGCAACCGCCGTGCCTTCGCCGGACGCGGCGGCGCGAAGCGTGTGCTCCAGCACGGCCCGATGGCCGAGATGGACTCCATCAAAGACGCCAATCGCGAGGAACATCGGGCCCCGCAGTTCCGCAAGATCGGTGATCGAGTGGAGGACGTTCACAGGCGCGGCTTGCACGGTCGCTTCGCTAGGCGCCCCGGAGAATCGAGACCTGCGGGAGACTCATCACCTTCGCAAGCACGGCCTCGCGCGGGCCGTTCTTCAGCGCATCCGCGGTGACCGAGTTGTCCACGGAAAACTTCCCGCTTCGCGTCCGGCGCAACGCCTTCAGGTGCGCGCCGCAGCCGAGCGCCTCGCCGATGTCGTGTGCGTAGGTGCGGACGTAGAATCCCTTGCTGCACAGGACGCGGAAATCGATCTCGGGCGGGCGGACCGCCAGAATCTCGTAGGAATAGACATGCACGAACCGCGGCTCGCGCTCGACGGTCTTGCCCTGCCGCGCGAGTTTGTAGAGCGGCACGCCCTCCTTCTTGATGGCCGAGACCATCGGCGGCATCTGGTAAAAGTCGCCCTTGAACTTCGCGAACGCGGCCTCGATCTGCTCGCGTGTGAGCTCCGGCACGGGGCGTGTCTCGGTGATTTCCCCGTCGGCATCCTGGCTGGAGGTGGCTTCGCCAAGCTTCAGCGTCCCGGCGTACTCCTTGTCCTCGGCCATCAGGAGATCCTGGATTTTCGTCCCGCGTCCGAGCGTGAGGATCAAGAGTCCGGTCGCGAGCGGATCGAGCGTGCCGCAGTGGCCGATCTTTTTCTGGCCGAAGGTCCGACGGGCGATGGCGACGATGTCGTGCGAGGTCATCCTGGCGGCCTTGTCCACCAGGAGGACGCCGTCGATTTCACGGGAGCTGGTCATGAATCGATTTGAGGACTTTTTTCTCCACCTCGGCGAGGGTTCCACGGGTGCGGAGTCCCGCGGCGAGCGTGTGGCCGCCGCCCCCGAATTCCGCGGCAACCTTGCAGACGTCGGCGCGCGGATCCTTCGAGCGCAGGGAGCCCCGCACCATGCCGTCCTCGAGTTCCTCGAAGAACGCCGCGACCACCACGCCCTCGACGGAACGGATGTGGTCGATGAGCCCTTCGTTGTCCTCGGGCTTCACGCCGAGAGCCGTGGCGGTGGCGAGCGGGAGCGAGAAGCTGGCGACGCGATCGCCGCTGGAGAACTGAAGCACGTTCAGCATCGCCTTCAGCAGTTCGATGCGCCGCCGCGGGTAGCTCTCGTAGAGCCGCTGGGAAAGCGCGCCGACGTTCACGCCCATGCGCAGGAGCTCGGCGCCGATCTCGTAGGTGCGCGCGTTGGTCTGCGGATATTGAA
>JBEBGK010000476.1:0-3882 GCA_040081515.1 Chthoniobacteraceae bacterium | reverse complement strand
GTCCACCGTGGCATTCACCGCGAGCACTGCGCGATCTTCCCCGAGTGAAAGTGTGTCCTGCGATTCGACGCGCACATCCGGCTCGACGGCGGACGCCTTCAATGCCGCCGTCGCCTTCACATCCGCATAGCGAAATGCGCGGCGCGCGGTGAGCCCGGGAATCTGACCTTGGAGCAAATTCGCGATGTTGCCGGGGAAGTCTTCGAGATTGATCGGCGAAAGCGTCATCGCATCCACCGTGTCGAGCTGCACTTCATTGCCGGTTGCAAAGCCGAGCAAGCCCACTTGTCCCGCGGCATTCTCGACGGAGATGAGCCCAACCTTTTGCTCCACCGGCAGCGGCCCCGTCGCGATCTGCGAGCGGATGATCAGCGCAAACGGACGCGACTGCGGCGGAGCGAGACTCACGCGCAGCTTCCCGGTGTCGGGATCGAAGCGCCATTGCGAGACGACGGATGCGGGCACCTTGTCCTTCGCAGCGACAAGCGTCGCCGGGTCGATCACATCGGTGATGGTCGCGCCTTTCGGAACGTCGAAGGTCAGCTCCGCCAGTTCGCCCTGCGCCGGACGGATCGCGGCGTGATGCAGTCCTTCGATCACTCCCGCGGTCGGCGAGTAAAGTTGCGTCCACTCCGCGTAGAACACCGCTTTTTCCCGCGCGACATCACGGCTGCGCGGCTTCCAAGCGATCCAGATTTCGTTCACCGGTGCGAGCACGAGCGCGGCCACGGTGTCCTTGCCGACGCTTTTGCGTTCGATGGACACGGCATGCTGCGAGATGACATCCACATCGAGATTCGCGAGCGTGAGCGAGAGGCGGTTCACGAGCCCGAATTGCGCTGGCAGCACGAATCCGCTCTCGGCGTCCTTCTTCACCACGGGCACTTGATACTGAATCTCGATGTCGAACGTGCCGCTCTCGATCGCGAGCAACTGCTGCGCGCGCGGGGTTCCCGCCTGCACGAGCTTCAACGACGCCGCAGGGAATGTAGCCTTCGTGAGCACCGCAGGCTCGAACAGCAGCGGCAACCGCTGTCCCTTCACCGCCTGCCAACGGATCTTCGACGTCGCGAGCGCGAACTTCTCCTCCACGCGAATCGTCTGCGTCACCGTCTCCGCGACCGGCGCTTCCTTTGGCAGCAATGGCGCGGCTTCCTGCGCGGATGCTGCATTGCTGAATGCCACGAAGCCCGCGACTAAGAGCGAGACAGCGGTTGCAGTCGCACCGCTGCTTGCATCCGGCAACGTCGGCTTCGGCTTGCGCGGCGAACGCCAGAGGCGACGCAGCGCGGGGATCGCGAGTTGCACCACGAAGAACAGACCGACCACCACGAGGAATGCGCGCGCGCCATTCGGCCAGCGCAGCGCGGCCCATGCGAGCAGCGACCATCCGATAAGCGTCCAGCGCTGCTTGCCCGAGAGCCACGCGTACGCCCACGCGACGAGCGCGAGCAGCGGTAGCCACGAATATCCGATCCAGTCGAACACCGAAGTCTCGTCCTCCACATTGCCGACCGCAACGCTGAGCGCACTGCCCGCCTGCTGCACGGGCGCGAGGAAAGTAAGATCACGCGGGATTTCCTCAGTGTAGCCCTTCGCCAACTCGCCAAGAATCATGAGCGCAAATCCCGCCAGCACGAATGCCACGCAACCGAGCAGCAGCCCTGCGGAATGACGCAGGCTGAACTTGAACACACCGTCCTGCGCGGCATTGCGCCACACGATCACGGCGAGCGCGATCAAACCCAGGGCACCGAGCAGCGCGACGATCGCGCGGCCTGATTCCGGACCGCCAAACATCCGCGCGAGGCCAGCAAAGCCCGACACATCCGGCGGACCGCCGACCGGCGTGAGCGAGCCTTCGCGATAGATGAGCTTCTGCGCGGTGTCGGGTTCGATCTTCCATTCCGCGAGCATCACCGGCGCGGCGACGACGGGCGTCGCGATTTTCACCAGCGCGGAATCCTTCGAACGCTCAGCGAGTTTCAGATCGATCGCGAGCACCGCATTCGGATCCGCCTGCTGTGGCAGCGGGATGAGATTCGCGCTGCCATCCTTCACCGGCACGACGGACGCGCCGTTCACGGTCGCGGACCATAACTGCGTGCCCTCCGCGAGCGTCAGGCGGAAGTTCGCGTTGCCGCGATTTTTTACAAAGTAGTGCGCATCGGTGAGCACCTGACCGGCCTTCGAGATCCGCGTGACGAGCGATGCGCGATCCACCACCTGGCTCAGCGAATCGCCCTGTGCGAGCGGACTAAGCGCGAGCTTCAGATCGAATGGCCGCGCGGCATAGCGATACGCGGCGAGCACCGGCGCGTCGAAGAAGAGACGGTACTCCGGCGGCACCTCGCCCGTCTCCAACTTCAGCAATCCTGCGGACTCAGTCACCGGCTTCACCTGAAACTGATACGCGCTGATGACCAGCGTGTGGCCCTGCTCCGACTGCGCATCGAGCGGACGCGCCCCGATGAATGTCAGCGTGTCGCCCTGCGCCTTGAATGGCCGCTCATACGTCGCGAGCAGCGTGTATGCGCCGGAGACGGGCGTGTGCAATTGCACCACGTAGCCGCCCTCAGCCTTCTGCCAGTTGCGGATGTCTTTGCCGGTGAACTCCACATTAAAATATTCATCCGACAGCTCGACCTTGAACGCCGAGACGGGTGCGCCTGACACGGCGTAGTTCATCACGCTGCTCCCATACGCGACGCCTTCGCCGATGGAGAAAAGATGGAACGCATCCACCTGGATCGACTGCGGCAACCGCTCGACGCGCATCGTCGCCTGCCACACGGGCTCACTCAGCCGGAATGCCGCCTGGATGCCCGCGACCTTGCGGGGAAAAAATGCGGTCGCGATTTCCGTGAGCCCCTGCGTGCGCTCGGCGGTGAGGCGGATGCCAGCATCCGCCGACACGGCGACGTGACCGCGCACCGACTTCGCTTTCGTCACTTCAACTTGCGGCAGCGGCCAGCTTGCGACGCCGAGCGGCTGGTTGCGTTCGAGTCGCACCTGCACGACCTGACGCCCCGACACCGGCTGCGCATATACGAGCCGCAGTTCGGCATCGTTCTCCGCCTCGCGGAGAAAATAGTCGCTCAGTCCCGCGACGTTCAGCTTCGCGACGGCGTAGCCTTTCGGCACGCGCAGCAGCAATTCCCGCAGCGGTGCCTCGCGCACATCGCTCTCGATTTCCGCGTCGATGTCCTGCTCGTTTTCGCCGAGGTGAAAAGCGAGCACCTGCGAGACAGTCAGCTCGGGAAGGATTTGATCGGCTTGGATGCGCAGCGCGAAATCCGCCCCGGAAAACCGATACGCGAAGCGCTGCTCGCCGCCCGCGCGAAAGGCCGACTTCGTCACGTCGCTCTCGGGGAACTGCTCCGGTGACACCTGCGAGAGCCCCTTTGCCTGCACGACTTCGAGCCGCACCGCGCCTTCATTCACGATGCGGAAATAGCCCGCGAAACGCGTCGCGCCCTCGGGCCGCAATTGCATCGCATCCACCGTCTGCGGAAATGCGCCGATGGGTGTCTGCGTCTGCACGAGGATGGTGAAGAGGTTCTTCTGCGGCTGATTGAATTTCACGACCAGCTTGCGCTCGCCTGCATTCGCGCCGGGCTCCACGGCCCATGAGATTACCTGCTCGCCTTGCACGCGCGTCACTTCGCCAGCCCCGCGCAGCAGGAGCGTCACGCGATCGAGTTCGCCCTGCATCACCTTGCAGTCGAGCAGCGCCACCTGCCGCATTAGCCCCGGGCCGACGCTGAGCTGCGAGAGCATCTCCGCGGCGTAGAAAAGTTTTCCCTCCGCCTCCGGCGCCGCGGTTTTCCACGAGAGTTTCACCGAGCCATCCGGCGGCAGGAAGCTCGCGAAGTCTTTGTC
>JBEBGK010000019.1:0-14205 GCA_040081515.1 Chthoniobacteraceae bacterium | reverse complement strand
GCTGGTTCCAAGCGGCGATCACCCTCACCGATTCCTCGGGACGCGAACTCGCCTATGCCGACGACTTCAGCTTCGAGCCCGATCCCGTGCTCTGCTACACGATGCCGAAGGACGGCGAATACGTGATCGAAATCCACGACTCGATCTATCGCGGGCGCGAGGATTTCGTCTATCGCGTCACCGTCGGCGAACTGCCCTTCATCACGAGCATCTCCCCGCTCGGCGGCGCCGCCGGCTCGCAGTGCAACGTGCAACTCCGCGGTTGGAATCTCAGCGCCGCCACGGTCGCGATGGATTTGCGCAACGCGAAACCGGGCTTCCTGCCCATCGTCGCCACTAGCGGAATGAAGGTTTCCAACTTCATGCAGTTCGCCGTGGATGCGCTGCCCGAGATCGCCGAGAGCGAGCCGAACAACGCGCCGAACGCCGCGCTGCCAATCACGGTTCCCTTCATCATCAATGGCCGCATCGATCCGCCCGGCGACACCGACATCTTCCGCATCGAAGGCCGTGCACTCAGCGAGATCGTCGCGGAGATCCACGCACGCCGGCTCAATTCACCGCTCGATTCCGCACTCAAGCTCACCGACATCTCGGGCAGGCAAGTGGCCTTCAATGACGACCACGAGGACAAGGGCGCGGGGCTCACCACGCATCACGCCGACTCGCGACTGACCGCGACGCTGCCTCGGGACGGCGTCTATTTTCTCCACGTCGCCGATGCGCAGCACGCGGGCGGTCCCGACTACAGCTACCGCCTCCGCGTAAGCGCGCCGCGGCCCGACTTCGCACTGCGCGTCGTGCCGTCGAGCATCAGCGGACGTGCGGGTACCAAGGTGCCGATCACCGTTCACGCAATACGCGAGGATGGCTTCACCGGAGAAATCGCCATCGCGCTCAAGGACGCGCCGAAGGGTTTCATTCTCGGCGGCGGCAACGTGCCTGCGGAAAAGGATCAGGCCAAGCTCATGCTCACGCTGCCGGAGACGCTGGACGAACCCTTGGCGCTCGAACTCGAGGGCCGCGCCAACATCGACGGCAACGACATCGCGCATCGCGTCGTGCCCGCCGAAGACATGCAGCAGGCATTCGCGTATCACCACCTCGTACCGTCGAAGCAACTGATCGCCTGGGCCTCCGGCCGCCTCGCCTCGTCAGGCTCAATGAAGATCGTGACTACGATGCCGGTGAAGCTTTCCGCAGGCAGCACCGCGCGCGTGCAAATCGCCGCGCCATTCGGCGAGACCCGACAGCAAATGCAAATCGACCCGATCGACCTGCCGCCCGGCATCCACGTAAAGACCATCGCCATCACCGCCGACGGTGCAGAAATCGAAATCACCGCCGAAGCCGGCCGCGTTGCACCGGGCGAAAATGGCAACGTCACCCTCCACGCATTCGCCACCCGCACCACCAACGCCGGAAAAAGCCGCCGTATCCCTCTCGGCGCACTCCCGGCAATCGCATTCGAGGTCGCCGCGAAATAGTCGGGTAATCGTAGAGGACTTTGTGAACTGGTGGGAATGGCGAGGAGGCGGAAAGTAGTCCGCGGCTTTAGCCGGCACCAGACGCCTGAACCGGCTAAAGCCGGGAACTACTTTGCGCGCTCACCCCGGTGCCTTGTAGCTCGCGTAGCGCGCGCGCTGCTCCGGCGTGAGCTTTGAGAAATCGTAGCGCGCCTGCTCGACGCCGTTAATCTTCGCGTGGATCACATTCGCCATGTCCGCCGCGGCGTTCTTGATGTGCTCGGCTTTCTCTCCGGCGAAAAGTTCGTCCACCGTTGCGGTGAAGACCGCCAGCCAGCGGTCGAACTGAGGACGCCCCATCGCAGTCAGCGGCACGAGACGCGCGTGCGCGGCAAGCGGATTGCCGACGAATCCGCCGCTGCGGAAAAGCATCGTCTCCCAGAAGGCATACATCTTCGGCAGGTGCGCGGCCCAGTCGATCTTCGCCACGTCGTTGAAGATGAAGCCGAGCAGATCGTCTTTGCGGATCTTGTCGTAGAACGCATTCACGAGCCGCTCGATGTCGGCGCGACCGGTGATGTCCTGACGTGTTGCGGAATTCATGGGTGAAACCATGCAGCCATTCCGCCTGGCCGCGAGCGCGCATGTCCGCGAAGTGCATGCTCGCTTGATCTGCATCAATCACGCCCGCCCCGCTGCACGTGTTGACCTGCGTCAAGGAATCCTGCGCCCGCGCCCGCTACGAATGCGCCCGAAAATCCAACCCACAGGAGGTCATTCGTGCTCAGCAAATCACAAGCGAAAGTATTCTTTTTCGGAGGCACCGGCGTCTTCAGCGCAGCGTTTCTCTCACTGACGATCGACACGCACCGCAAGGTCCCGGCGCAGACGCGGCAGGCGAACATCACCGCCGAGGTCGCGCGCGGGAAGCGCATCTGGGAGGACAACAACTGCATGGGCTGCCATACGCTTTTCGGCGAGGGCGCGTACTATGCGCCGGAGCTGACGAAGGCCGTCGAGCGACGCGGCAAGCCTTGGCTGCGGATGTTTTTGAAAAATCCGGAGGCGATGTACCCGAACGATCGCAAGATGGTGAACTACCACTTCAACGACGCGCAGATCGAAGACACGATCGCATTCCTGGAATGGTGCGGCAATGTGGACCTGAACGGTTTCCCCGCGAGACCGCCGCTCGCGGAGAAGATGAAGGCGACCGCAGCGATGCCGGTGGTGACGACGAAACCGGTCCCGGCGATTTTTGATTCCATGGCCTGCACCGGCTGTCACGCCATCGGCGGAAAAGGCGGTGCGGCGGGCGTGGCGCTCGGTGCTCCGCCGCTCGACGAGGTGTACAAGCGCAAGACCAAGGAAGAACTGAAGGTGTGGATTGCCGACCCGCAGAAGATCAAACCCGACACGAAAATGCCGAAGCTCCCGCTGTCGCCGGAGCAGGTGGATGAAATCGCCGACTTCCTCTCGAACCTCGGCAAATAGCCCGTTCCTCTCATGAAATACGCATCACAAAAAGTCGCCTACTGGTTCTTCGCCTCCGCGATGCTGCTGTTCGTTCTGCAGCTCGTCTATGGGTTCATCATGGGCTTTGCCCACATCGGCTGGGACGGCCTGCATCAGTGGATTCCGTTCAATACCGCGCGCGCCGTTCACACGAACCTGCTCGTGTTCTGGCTGCTGCTCGGCTTCATGGGCGCGGCCTATTTCATCATCCCCGAGGAGGCGGACACGGAGCTGTGGTCGGTGAAGCTCGCCTACGTGCAGCTCGTCGCATTCCTCGCCGTGGGCGTGACGGCGCTCACCGGCTATCACCTGAACATTTGGGAGGGCCGCAAGTTCCTCGAGATCCCGCGTCCGCTCGACTATCTCGTCGTCGTGGATGTGCTGCTGTTTCTCCTGATCATCGGGATGACGGTGCTCAAAGGGAAACGCTACACGACGACCTCGCTCGTGCTCTACATGGGGCTGCTCTTCGCGGCGCTGCTGTATCTGCCGGGCATGATCACATTCGACAACCAGACGATGGATTCCTTTTACCGCTGGTGGGTCGTGCATCTCTGGGTCGAGGGCGTGTGGGAACTCATCATGGGCGGCATCCTGTGCTACCTGCTCATCAAGCTCACGGGCGTGGACCGCGAGGTCGTCGAGAAATGGCTCTACATCATCGTGGGGCTCACCTTCCTCAGCGGCATCCTCGGCACGGGGCATCACTACTACTACATCGGCACGCCGCGCTACTGGCTCATCGTCGGCGGCATCTTCAGCGCGCTGGAGCCGCTCGCGTTTCTCGGCATGGCGATCTACGCGCTCGCGATAGCGAAGAAAGGCGGACGCAAACATCCGAACCGGATCGCACTCACGTGGTCGCTCGGCTGCGCGATCATGGCGTGTGTCGGCGCGGGGTTCCTTGGCATCGCGCACACCATTCCGCAGGTGAATATGTACACGCACGGCACGCTCGTGACGGCGATGCATGGTCACCTCGCATTTTGGGGAGCCTACGCGATGATCGTGCTCGCCATCATGGCCTACGCGATGCCGTTGCTCACGGGCCGGAAGCTGTGGGATTCGCCGGTCGCGAGCTGGGCATTCTGGACGAGCAACATCGGCATGTCGGCGATGACGGGGGCATTTGCCGTCGCGGGCATCACGCAGGTGAATCTCGAACGACGCATGGGCCTGGATTTCCTCGCCGTGCAGCACGAGATCGAAATGCACTTCGTCGGACTGCTGCTTGCGGCGTCGCTCTTCACGATCGGCATCCTGCTGTTCATCTGGAATTTCATGCGTCACGGGCTGCCGTCGAATGAAGCCATCGGCGCCAACATCGAAGGCGCCCCGTCCGTCGGCTAGCATGGCCACGTTTTACCTCCCGGTCGGCAAGGAGGAGACGGTCTTCCAGCATGCGTGGGAGGCGCGACTGCCGCTCATGGTCAAGGGGCCGACGGGGTGCGGGAAGACGCGCTTCATCCAGCACATGGCGGAGAAGCTCGGGCGCACGCTCATCACGGTGTCGTGCAATGAGGACACATCCGCGACCGACCTGCTCGGCCGGCATCTGCTGCTCGGCGGCGAGACGAAATGGGTGGACGGCCCCGTGACGCGCGCCGTCCGCACCGGCGCGCTCCTTTACCTCGACGAAATCGCCGAGGCACGCCCCGATGCGCTCGTGGTGATTCATTCGCTCACGGATCATCGGCGCGAGCTGTTCCTCGACCGCACCGGCGAGACGCTGCAAGCGGCGGACAGTTTCATGCTCATCGTGAGCTACAATCCCGGCTACCAGCGCTCGATGCGCGAACTGAAGCCCTCGACGCGGCAGCGTTTCATCGCGCTCAATTTCGGGTATCCGCCCGAGGCGCTCGAAGTGGAAATCATCGCCGGCGAGACGGGCGTGGAAAAAGCGACCGCAAAGCGGCTCGTGCAAATCGGCCGGCAGATTCGCAACCTCACCGAGCTATCGCTCATGGAATCCGTTAGCACGCGCCTGCTCGTCGCCGCCGCGCGCCTCATCGCCCGCGGGGTGCCCCCGCGCCTCGCCTGCCAGACCGCCATCGCCGAACCGCTCACCGACGAACCCGACGCCCTCGCCGCGCTGACGCAGGTGGTGGAGATCAGCATCTGAGGAATGCGGGTGATGTCTGATGCGCGGCGCTTTCGCTATTCTGTCGTGCCCGCAGATCGATCACAGCCAATGCGGCGACGAGCGATCGCATCAGGCGAAATTTTCCCACCGACGAATGCACGCGCACGCCCCAAGTATCTCTTTAGCCCCAACGGGGCTGCACATCAAAGCCCAGGGCAAGCGACGAAGTCGCGCAGCCCTGGGTTGGCAGTCAAAGGACAGAAGAGCCCTGAAGGGGCGGGACAAGGACGCCGCCATCGAAACGCAACTTGTCCCGCGCGTTCAGCGCTCGAACTCCTGCTCCCAACCCAGGGCTGCGTGGCTGCATCGCGCAGCCATCGGTCGCATCACGTGATTGTCAGAGCCCTGAAAGGGCGGGACAACCGGCGTACCCAAATTCACCAACGGCCATGCCTCAATCACTCGTACAGATTTACGTCCATCTCGTCTTCTCCACAAAGGATCGGACCAGCCTGATCCCCGCAGAGATCAAACCAAGGCTTCACGCGTATCTCGCCGGAACGTTTAACGCGATCGACTGCCCAGCCGTGCAAGTCGGCGGAATGCCGGATCACGTTCACATCCTTTTCCGCCTCTCGCGCACCGTCACCATTTCCGACGCGGTGAAGAACGCGAAGGTCGAATCTTCCAAATGGATGAAGGAGGCATGTGGAGTCCGAGATTTCGCATGGCAGGCGGGCTACGGCGCGTTCTCGGTGAGCGCATCGAATGTCGATGACGTGGTGCGCTATATCCAGAATCAGGAAGAGCACCATGAGGGGAAATCGTTTCAGGACGAATTCCGGCGGCTGCTGGAACTATACCGTGTCGAATACAACGAGGCGTATGTCTGGGACTGATTGCTCTTGGTTGCGTGCACGGCTGTTGTCCCGCCCTTTCAGGGCTCTGACGAGTTTGCGACGTAACCCAGGGCTGCGCGACTTCGTCGCTTGGCTTGGGCTTTGTTGTTTCGCCCCGTTGGGGCGGGAATGCGCTCACGCCAGCACCCCCGCCAGCACCTCCGCCAGCACCTCCGCCAGCTTCTCCACCAACGCCTCCGCCAGCACCTCCGCCGACACCTCCGCCAACGCCTCCGCCAACGCCTCCGCCAGCGCCAACGGCGCGCGACAACATAGCCCAGGGCGGAGCCCTGGGATCTCGAATCCCGCTGGGAACAGCCCCAAAGGGGCGAGACAACACCGGTCGAAACTCTTCTCCCGAGCCTCCCCTGAACTTTGCACAGTTTCCACGGTGGCAGCGCCGCGAATCGCCATAAAGATCGGGCTCTTTCGGACGAGAGGAGCCGTCGTGATGAGGGGGCTTCCACAAGCGCCGCTCGCTGCCGCCGCGAGCGGAGTACAACCACATCCCCACCCGCGCTATGCTTGACTGGGAAGAGAGCGTTTTCGTCGGACTAAAGAAGCTCTACGGACGCTTCTTCGTGAATCCTCGCCAGCGTCGGCGTGAGGCGGTCCGCGCCACGTTGCAGGAGCGACGGCGGACGCTGCTCCTGCTCGCGCAGGCGATCGCGGCGAGGCCGCTCACATTGTTCGAGGCCGACGACGCGCAACTCTGCACGGAGGATCGGCTTTTTCTTCCGCGTGAGTTCGCAGCGGCGGCGACCATCGAGGGGAATGCGGAACTCTTCACGCTGAAGGCAATCATCGCGGGACTCGCGCTTCGGCACGGCTGGAAGCGGAATGGCGTCGCGCTGCCCGAATTGGTGCGGCTCGCAGGAGACGACTTCCCCGGACTCGCGGAAAAGATCGCGCACGCCCAAGCCGCGCTGCCGCCGGACGCGGACCTCTGGCAACTGCTCGGCGGACTTCCCGAAGCGAAACCAGCGCGCGCTTCCGAGACTCACGCGAGCGGCGGCGAGACCGAAACGGAACCCGAGCGCGTCACCACGGAATTGCACGGCAAGGGCCAGGCGGACGTCGAACTCCGGCCCGCGGAACATCTCAACGATCCCGGTGCGGAGATGCCCGAGCATGTCTTCGAGAAAGTCGAGACGCTCGAGGAATACCAGGGCACGCCGCGCAAGACGGATGACGACGATTCGCTCCGCGATCACGAGGAGGCGCTGCGCGAACTCAACATGCGCCAGCTCTTGCGCACCTCCGAGCGGCCGCGCTCGATCTATCGCAGCGACGTGATCCTCGACGGCTTCGGCATCGAGACCGGCGGCGACGAACCCGCGGCGGGAATCCCCTATCCTGAGTGGGATTACCGCGAGAATCGCTACAAGCCCGGCTGGTGCCACATCCTCGCCGGTCGGGCGACCGCCACGGCTGCGGGTTGGTCCGCGCGCGCCGCGACGAAGCACCGCGCGCTCATCCGCAGGCTGCGGCGGCAATTTGCCACGCTGCACTCCGAATGGCTGCGCGTCCATCGCCAGCCAGCGGGACCCGATCTCGACATCGATGCCGTCGTGGACGCCGAGGTGCAGCGACGCACGGGGCACACGCCTTCGGAGTCGCTCTACACCGACACCCGCCGCGAGCCGCACGACATCGCGGCGCTCATCCTGCTCGATCAAAGCTACTCGACCGACGCGTGGCTCGATGGCGTGCGCGTGCTCGACGTCATCACCGAGACCATCCTCTGCGTCGGCGAAGTGCTGCACGACGCCATCGAGAAATTCGCCATCGCAGGCTTCACGTCGAACACGCGGCGCAACTGCCGCTTCGCGCTGCTCAAGGACTTCGACGAACCGTGGGTCGCATCGCGCGACCGGCTCGGCGCACAGGAACCGTGCGGCTACACGCGCATCGGCCCCGCGCTGCGCCACGCGCAGGAACTCCTCATGCGCGAGAAGGCGCGGCGGAAAATCATCCTGCTCGTGACAGACGGACGCCCGTGCGACTACGACCGCTACGAGGGCCGGCACGGCATCAAGGACGTGAAGAAAGCGATCGAGACCGGCCGGCTCCACGGCATCCAGACCCACGCCTTCGCCGTGGAAAAGCAGGCCGCCGAGTTTTTCCCCGCGATGTTCACGCGGCACAGCTACGACATCGTCTCCTCGCCCTCGCGCCTCGCGAACTCGATGTGCGGGCTCTTCGCACGACTGCTTGTCGGCTGACTCGATCCCGCGTAAACCCCCGCCCGCGACTGCGCACCGGTTTGACCTGCGTCAAAGAGATGCGCGACTGCGTCGCATAGCCTGCACGAAATTTGCACAACCATCCACACATGAACATCCGCCGAATCCTCGCCGTCACCATCGCCAGCCTGTCGCTTATGCCCGCCGCATTCACCGCGGAGCCACCGACCGCGACCACCGCGCCGCTCCCCGGACCGCAAGCCAAGGGCATCGATCCGGAAATCATCGGCGAGGAGAAGGCCGTGCTCACCGCGGCGCCAAATGTGCCGCCGCCGATCAAGCGCAAGCACGCGACGAAGGTCACCGTGGAACTCGAAGTGCGTGAAGTCGTGAAGCGAATGGCCGATGGCGTGGACTATCTTTTCTGGACGTTCGGCGGCGAGGTGCCCGGACTTTTCATCCGTGTGCGCGAGGGGGACCTCGTGGAATTTCACCTGAAGAATCATCCGAGCTCGAAGATGCCGCATAACATCGACCTGCACGCGGTCACGGGACCGGGCGGCGGTGCGGCTTCGTCGTTCACGGCACCCGGGCACAAATCGCAGTTTTCGTTCAAAGCGATCAACCCCGGGCTGTACGTCTATCACTGCGCGACGGCGCCGGTCGGGATGCACGTGGCGAACGGCATGTATGGGCTCATCCTCGTCGAGCCGAAGGAAGGGTTCCCCGCCGTGGACCGCGAGTACTATGTGATGCAGGGCGAATTTTACACGAAGGGCAAATTCGGCGAGGAAGGGTTGCAGCCGTTTGACCAGGAGAAGGCGGTCGATGAACGGGCGAGCTACGTCGTGTTCAACGGCGCGGTCGGCGCGCTCGTGGGCGACAATGCGCTGAAGGCGAAGGTCGGCGAGCGCGTGCGGCTCTTCGTCGGAAACGGCGGGCCGAACCTGCTCTCGTCGTTCCACGTCATCGGCGAGATTTTCGACAAGGTGTATCAGGAGGGCGGCGTGAAGGTGTCGCAGGAGCAGGTGCAGACCACGCTCGTGCCGGCGGGCGGATCGGCGATTGTCGAATTCGGCCTGCAAGTGCCGGGCACCTACATCCTCGTGGATCATTCGCTGTTCCGCGCGTTCAACAAAGGCGCGCTCGGCATGATGAAAGTCGAGGGCGACCCGAATCTGATCGTCTATTCCGGCAAGGAAGTGGATGCCGTTTACCTCGGCGAGAGCGCGCTCGCGGGATCGGGTGGCGGTGAGAAGATCGCCGGGATGGAAGCGGCGATGAAGAAGGCGATCGCGGGCGACCCGAAGATTGCCGCGATGGGCAAGGAGATCCTGATGGAGAAGGGCAAGCGCGTTTACACGCAGGTGTGCTTCGCATGTCACCAACCGGAAGGCCAGGGGCTACCGGGTGTGTTCCCGCCGCTCGCAAAATCCGACTGGCTCATGGCGGACAAAAATCGCGCCATCACTTCGCTCATCAAGGGACTCAGCGGGCCGATCACGGTGAACGGCCAGAACTACAACGGCGTGATGCCGCCCTCGATGCTCAACGATGAACAGGTCGCCAGCGTGCTCACGTATGTGCGCAACGCCTTCGGCAACTCGGGTGACATCGTGACCGTGGATGAAGTGAAGAAGGTCCACGCCGAAAGCGGCGCGCAGTAACACTTGCGCATGCCTGTCGCGCAAAGCCGCAAAGACGCAAAGAATCGGTTCGCAAGGATCGCGCCATTTGTCTGCGCGGCTCTTTGCGCCTTGGCGACTTTGCGCGACACTCACGCTGCGGAGCCCGGCATGGCGCTGGTGCCTGGCGGAAAGTACGCGCCGCTTTTCCGCGGGGAGAAGGACGCGAAGGAAATCGCCGTCGCGCCCTTTCTCCTCGATGAGCGACCGGTGACGAATGGCGAATTCCTCGCCTTCGTCCGCGAGAACCCGAAGTGGCAGCGCTCGCAGGTGAAGCGTCTCTTCGCCGACGAGCGATACCTCGCGCACTGGAGCGGCGACCTCGATCCCGGAAAGGCGGACACCGCGCAGCCCGTCACCCACGTTTCGTGGTTCGCCGCCAAGTCCTTTGGCGCATGGCGCGGGAAGCGGCTGCCGACGACGGTCGAGTGGGAATTCGCCGCTGGCGCAGGCTTCACCATCGCCGATGGAACGAAGGACCCCGAATTCCAAAAGGCGGTCGTGCGCTGGTATTCCACGCCATCCCCCGACGTGCTGCCCACCGCCGGCAGCGGACGCGCAAACATCCACGGCCTCCGCGATCTGCATGGTCTCGTGTGGGAATGGACGAGCGATTTCAACAGCGCGATCGTCACCGGCGACGCGCGCGGGGACACCGGCCTGGAGCGAAATCTTTTCTGCGGAGCCGGCTCGCTCGGCGCGAAGGACACCGGCAATTTCCCTGCCTTCATGCGCTTCGGCCTGCGCAGCAGCCTCAAGGCCAGCTACACCGTCCACAACCTCGGTTTCCGCTGCGCCAAAGATCCATGAGAATCCTCATCGCCCTCATCACCCTTCAATCCGCACTGGCCATCGCCGCCGATGCACCCGCGACCAAGAAGGACGCCGAACTCCCCCCCTGCTGCCGCGCTGCTCTCCCCGCCGGAAAGCCGACGGACCGCTCGCTGTACCAACTCGATTCCAACTGGACCTCCGACGTCGGCCGCAAGGTGAAACTCGGCGTCCTGCGCGGCCGCCCGCAGATCCTCGTGATGTTCTTTTCCAACTGCGAATACGCCTGCCCGATCCTCGTGAACGAAATGAAGAAGCTGGAGGCAAAGCTGCCCAGTGAAGTGCTCGCGAAGGTGGATTTCGTGCTCGTGAGCTTCGACACGAAACGCGACACGCCGGAAGCCCTCGCCGCCTACCGCCGCAAGGAGAAACTCGCCACCGGACGCTGGACCCTCCTGCGCGGCGAAAATGACGATGTGCGCGAACTCGCCGCGCTCCTCGGCGTGAACTACACCGCCGACTCCCGCGGCCAGTTCGCGCATTCGAACATCATCACACTCCTGAACGCCGAGGGCGAAATCGCCTTCCAGCACACCGGCCTGAATCAGGATCCGGCCTTGCTCATCGCCGCAATCAACAAGACCGCTGCGAAAGCGGAACGGTAGGCCTCACTTCCCCCTGCCCCCGGCCTTTCGCGCTTGCACCGCAGGCGGCGCTTGGGAAATGTCTCAGTTCCCGGCCGGAAGCCTGTTTCCGCGCACCGGGGCCGAATCGCTCTTTCACCAACGAAACACCGAACCCGCCATGCCTGTTGTCGCCAAAGGACTCGAAGGAATCGTCGCCAACTCCACCCGCCTCTCCGACGTGCTCGGGGATATCGGCCAACTCATCTACGCCGGCTACGACATCAACGAACTCGCCGGGAAGGTCTCCTTCGAGGAAGTCATCCACCTCCTGTGGTATGGCGAACTCCCGAACCGGCGGCAGCTCAACACACTGACCGAGAGCCTGCGCAGCCACCGCGATCTCCCGCAGGGCGTCATCGACTTTCTGAAAGGGGCGCCGACGGATGCGGGACCGATGGATGTCATCCGCACCGGGGTCTCGATGCTGGGACTGTACGACCACCACGCGGAAGACATGTCCGTGGATCGCAACCGCGACCGGGCCGTGAGCATCACCGCACGAATCCCCGTGATCGCCGCCTACTACCATCGTGCGCGGCAGGGCAAGGAGTTCCTCCCCGTGCGCAAGGATCTCGGTGAAGCCGCGCATTTCCTCTACCTGCTGAACGGCAAGGATCCCTCCGACGAAGCCGCGCAGACCCTCGACGTCGCCTACGTGCTGCATGCCGACCACGGGATGAACGCCTCGACCTTCAGCGCCCGTGTGACCGTCGCCACGCTGAGCGACATGTATTCGGCCATCACTTCCGCCATCGGCACGCTCAAGGGGCCGCTCCACGGCGGCGCGAACGAGGGTGTCATCCACATGCTGCAGGAGATCGGCAGCGAGGAGAAAGTGGACGCGTGGGTGGAGAATGCGCTCGCGCAGAAGAAAAAGATCATGGGCATCGGACATCGCGTTTACAAGGTGCTCGACCCGCGGGCGCCGCATCTGCGCGCGATGGCCACGAAGCTCACCGAGAAACTTGGCGAGCCAAAGTGGATCCGCATGAGCGAGCGCATCGCGCAGATCATGCTCGAGCGGAAGAATCTGAACGCGAACGTGGATTTCTACAGCGCCACCGTTTACTACTCGCTCGGGCTGCCGACGGACATGTTCACGCCGATCTTCGCGATCGCGCGCACCGCCGGCTGGACCGGCCATGTGCTCGAGCAACTCGCCGACAACCGCCTCTACCGCCCGCTCAGCGAGTATGTCGGCCCGGCGGTCGGCAAAAAAGTCGTCCCTCTCGCACAGCGCGGCTGATCCGTCCACGCGCAGCGGCAGTCGGACTCACGAAGACGTGCTTCCCCCTTCGGTATTTGCCGACGGCAGTGAAACGACCCGCCAGCGACGCCGCAGGAATCGTTGTTCGCGACGGTGCTCGCGCACCTTGAACATCGGCGGCTGCACGGATATTTTCGCTCCATCGTGCAGAAGGTCCGCCTCAAAGATGTCGCAGAGCGTGCAGGCGTGGCCGTCAATACCGCCTCGACCATACTGAACCGCCGCGCGAATTCGTGGGCGTCAAAGGAGACCGAGGAGCGCGTCTTCAGGGCCGCGGCGGATCTCGGCTACCGGCCGAACCGCGCGGCGCAGGCGCTCCGTTTCGGCCGGTTCAGCTCCCTCGCCCTGCTCATCCCCGACCTGAACAATCCCTTTCACACAGCCTTCGCCGACCTTTTCGAGGAGGCGGCGGGCAGGCGCGGGTATGACGTGGTCGTCGAGACCTGGCGCAACCAGCTCGACCGCGAGCGACGCCTTCTCGACGAAATGGGCAACCTCCAGGTGGAGGGTGTCGCGGCATTCCTGAGCCATCCCGGAGCGCACATCGAAAGCCTCACCGGGAAAGCCGCGCAGGGAACTCCGTTTGTCGTGATCTCCAGCACCGGCGAGGCTGCCCTGCCGGTGGATTCCGTGCTCGCGGATTTCGAGCGCGGACTTCGCGAAGCGATCGAGACCCTCTTGGAACTCGCCCACCGCCGCTTCGCGCTGCTTTGTCCGCTCGCCGAGGGGCAATCACCCGGCGGGCGTCCCGATTCCTTCCGAACAATGCTCGCGGAGAAAGGCGCCGCGTCGGCGGAATGCGACGTCGTCCGGTGCAAACACACGATCGCCGCGGCGTACGCCGCGGCGACGGGGATCCTCGCGCGTCCTGCGGACCGCCGCCCGACCGCGCTCATCGCGCTGAGCGATCTTGCCGCCATCGGAGCGCTCAGGGCCGCCGCAGAAAGGGAACTTCTCGTGCCGCGCGACGTCTCGATCGTCGGTGCGGATGGCATCCCGCTCGCGTCATTCCTGCCGGTATCGCTCTCGACCATCGCGCAGCCGATCGGCGAGATGGCGCGGTGCGCGATCGAGTTGCTCGCCGACCGCATCGAGAACGCGGCCGCCAGCACGCAGACCATCCATGAAGTGCTCCCCACGACGTTCATCCGCCGTGAGAGTGTCGGACCCGCGCCTTAGCACGGCCCTCACGGCTTCGGACTCGCTTCGGGGAATCAGCGTGTGCGATCGGTATAGGGCGGCTTCGAAGGATGCACCGGCGGATTCTTCTCCAGCATCGCGCGGATCTCCGTGATCGCGCGCTCGAGCTGCGGATCCGTGCCCTTCGCGAGCAGCGCGGGATCGTCGATGACCTCGATGTCGGGCTGCACGCCGGTGCCCTCGATGATCCATTTGCCGTTCGTGTCGTAGATGCTGAAGGTCGGAACGGTCACGCTCCCGCCGTCGATGAGCGGAGGGCAGCCCGTCATCCCGATGAGACCGCCCCATGTGCGGGTGCCGATGACGGGGCCGAGCTTGTGCTGCTGGAAGAGCCACGGGAAGCAATCGCCGCCGGAGCCGCTCCATCGGTTTGCGAGCATCACTTTCGGGCCCGGATGCCCGACGAATGGAGTCCGCCAGTCCCTGCCGTCGCGGACTCCCCAGTAG
>JBEBGK010000475.1:0-3896 GCA_040081515.1 Chthoniobacteraceae bacterium | reverse complement strand
GGTGGCGCTCACCGTTTCAGGAGTTTCGATCAGCGCGTCATCAATCGGCGTCACGGTCACGTTGATCGAGCTTTGGCCCGCCGGAATCGTCACTGTCGTGGGCAGCGTGGTGTAGTCGGTGCCATTCGTCGCCGTGCCGGACCATGCGACCGCGAGGTTCAGCGACGAGGCCGTGCTGCCGATGCGTGAGAATGTGAACGTCGCGGTGTCACCCGCCGGCGCTTCGGTCGCGTATGGATCCGGAGCGGTGACGCTGACCTGCGGGAGGGCGGTGTCGTTGTCGGCGATCGTCATCACCACGGCATTCGCGGAATTCGAGAGGTAGCCCGTCGCGCCGGCGAGTTGCAGCGTGATCGTCTCCGGCCCCTCCGCCGTCGTGTCCTGCACGCCGCTCGTGTTCACTGCGGCGACGCTCACATCCAGCGTCGCCGATCCTGCGGGAATCGTGAACGCGCGGAACGATCCCGACGTCGTGTAGTCGGGCGTGAAGGTGTAATCCGTGCCCTTCACCGCCGTGCCGCCTGCGGGCGACACCAGCACCACGAGGTCGGCCGCGGTGGAGCCGGTGCGCGTGAATCGGAACACGCCGTTTGCGCCGCCTTCCGCCGCGTCCGCCACTTTCGTCAAGGCGACGAAGGTGGACCCTGCGGCGGTCCAGTCCGCGGTGTTCGTGCCGGCGACGACCGTGATCGGATTGCTGAACGAGGGCGTGAACGTGTAGCCCGTGAGCGCGGCGGTGAGCGTCTGCGATCCGGTGGAGACTCCGGCGAGCGAATACGTGCCGTCCACGTCTGAGTAGCACGCCTTGCCGCCGCCGGTGATGTAAACGCCCTGCAACGGCTGCCCGCCCGCGGTGACCGTGCCGGTGATCGTCTGTTTGCCGTGGCTGCCCACATTGATCACCACCGAGCGGCGCACCGTCCCGCCCTTCATGTCCGACACGGTGAGCATCGCCGTGATCTGCGCGACGGTGCTGAACGTGCGCGTGAAAACGGCGCTGTTCGTGCCGGCCACGCCGTCGTCGAACTCCCACTGATACGCGAGCGCATCGCCATCCGCGTCGTTTGCCGTCGCGGTGAAAGTGACGCTGCCGCCCGCGGCGATCGTCGTCGCGCTCGCGGCCAGCGTCGCGGTCGGCGCGGCATTTCCGGGGAACGGCCCGCGATTGAACGCGATGTCGAGCGACGGCGGGGTCGTGGCGTTTTTTCCCAGCACGGTGAAGTGCATGTCGGCCTCCCAGTCGGAATACGTGCGGCCGATGGCGATGCCGCCGTCGTCCTTGCCGGCGGGGCTGCCCTGCGTCGTGTCGAGCAGATGGCCGGCGTTCGATCCCATGCCGCTGTAAAGCACGAGCGCGTTGTCCACGAGATAGCCGCCTCGCGCCGGGTGGTACTCGAGGTTGTACTGGCGCACGCTGTCCTTCGCGACGTTGAGTGCGTAGCGCTTCCCCTCCTCGAGTGTCGGCTGATCGTAGGCGTAGATGCGATACACGCCGTTGCCTTTCACGAGATGGATGTTGCCGTCGGGCAGCCAGCCGAGCGCGCGCTTGCTGATCGTGTTGTAATGCGCGCTGAAGCCGCCGCTGCCGCCCATCACGTCGAAGGGATTCCCGTATTCGCCGTTCTGCCCGTAGCCGTACGGGGTGCCGTCGAGCGAGTCCCAGGAATTCGCGTGATTGCGTCCGAGTGAATGACCGCACTCGTGATTGAGCACATCCATGCCATCCCACGTCACCCACACGCTGCTGCCGCCGCCCCACGAGATGCCCTCGAGCCGCGGCCCCTTGTTGATGCGGACAATGATGCAGTCGTATTGACTCGGATCATATCCCAGCGCGCGCGCGGCGTTGCGCGAGTCGGTGTGAATCAGCCCCAGCCCGTCCACGTCGGCGTCCTTCGCCTTGTACCACGCGAGCGTGTGCGGCAGGACGACCAGCGAAGTCACCGTGGTCGTCTGCGTCATCTTCCCGTACGAGCCCTCGAGGTAATACCGCGCATTGTCGCGCATGTCGGCGTAGGCCCGCTCCTCGGTGATGGGCTGCGCCATCTGGTCGGGATACGTCACGCGGACATAGAGGCAGCGAAAATTGCCGATCGCGCGCGACGAGGTGCCGGGGAAATTATCCATGAAAAATCCGCCGCCGCCCGGCCCGCTCGCCTGGACGTAGGTGCGGAATTCGTCCTCGAGCACCCGCACATGCGAGCCGTTGCACAGCGTGATGATCCGGCCCGCGATCTCCACCGTCGGCGCGTCGGCGGTGACCGCCTCGCCGGTCGCCACGGCCTTCGTCGTCTCGCCCGAGACCGGGCACGTCTGCTCGACGACGGTGCCTGCGGCGATGCGTTCGCCGATCTCCAGTTGCCGCACCGCGTTCTCCGCGACCGCGAAGTCCCTTTCGAGGGATACGCCCTGCAGCGGCACACCCTTTTTCGACATCACGCTCGTGAGTTCGCCAAAGACGTGTGCCTTGTAGCTCACGCCCTCCGCCTCGAAGTAGCGCAGCACGAGTCCCTCGTCCGGCACCGGGACACCGGGCGCGGGCCGTCCGAGATAGACGTTGAAGTCGCCCTTCGCCGAAACGGGCTTCTCGAGCAATGCCGTGACCGACGCCGGCAAATCCTGACGCACGACGCGCGGCACTGCCAGTTCCAGCGCGCGCTTTGGATCGGTCTGAATCAGTTTCTGAAAGGCCGGTCGTCTCGTGGCCGCGAACTTCACGCCTTCCGGCTCGAGTTCGCTGCGCTTTTCTGGCGCGGTCGCGAAATAGCGCTGCGTCCACGCCGTGAAATCGCTCAACACGTCGCCCGTCGCGGAAATCTGCGCCGCCATCGAAGCCTTCGCTGCCGGTGCGACCGGCGCCTGCGTGGGCGCCGCCGCAGCGGTTCGGGCTTGGACCGACTCGGGGTCGCCGGCAGTTGTCCGTTCGTCCGAACGAGTCCCCGCCGATTTTGAAAACCACCATGTCGCCAGGACTGCGGCGATAAAGACGATGGCAATCGCGTATTGTCGGTTTTTCAAGTCAGAGGGATGGGGGAAGACTTTGATGGACAAACGGATACGCCAAGGGAACGCATTTCGCCGGATCCATCGCCAAATGAACCCCAAGCAGGCACAGTCGCAAATCCTTTGTTCAGCGGGAATCCCAAGACAAGGAAGTGGTGCAGCCGGCGGGGGTCGAACCCACAACCTTCGGCTTCGGAGACCGACGCTCTATCCAGTTGAGCTACGGCTGCACATGAAGCGCAGAAAGTTGGTTCGCACGGCGGAGGGTGTCGAGGGAAAGTTTTGCGCCGGAGCCGGCGACGGGAGCGGCGTTCCGCCTTTGACGTGTCGCCGGGTCCCTGCGAAAGGCGAGTGGTTGAATCCGTTCGCCGCGCACTCTTTCAAGCTCCTCGTGTTCATGCTCCTGGCATGCGTACCCGTGCAGGTGCGGGCGGGATTGCCGGTGTTCGATTTCACCGGTGCTGCGAATGAGCAAGGCTGGACGGCCGCGCATGACGTGGCGGAGTTCAAGCCATCGCGTGAGGGGCTCGTCGCCAGAATCTCGGGAGGCGATCCGTTCATTTACGGACCCCGCGGCGATTACTCGGGCAGCGGCCAGCTCATTTTCACCGCGAACTTGCGCAGCCCGATGGCGGGCTGGGGACAAGTTTTCTTTTCGCCCGAGCACGCCAGCGAAAAGCAGTCGGTTCATTTCCGGGTGCGCGAAGGCTGGAATCACGTGTGCGCGCCGCTGCCGCCGATGGGCGCGGGGTGGCGGCTGCGGGTGGATTTTCCGGCGACGTCGGGCGAGTGCGTGCTGGCGCGCGCGGGCGTCGAGGAGGCAGGCGCGCGCGGCGTGGCGCGGGTGAAGGCGGATGGCGATCTCCACCGGACCTTGCATCCCGCGCAGGGCG
>JBEBGK010000474.1:0-3902 GCA_040081515.1 Chthoniobacteraceae bacterium | reverse complement strand
CGGAGGAGGCGCGGCGTTTCCTGAAAGGCGAGCCGATCCTCGCGCGCCCCGCAGGCGTTCTGCGCAAGGTCGTGAGCTGGGCGCAGCGCCGCCCCGCGACGATCGCCGGCGCGATCGCGCTTCTCGCGTTCGCACTCATCGGCTACGCTTACTACCTCGCGCAGGAGAACGCGTTTCTCCGCGCGCAGGCCGCGAATCCCGGCCTCACGCGGCAGTTCGGCTTCTATGGCCGCGCCCGCATCGCGTGGGATCTCGTGATTGGGCTTGCTCTCCTCGCCTCAGTCTGGACCGGGCTCTGGTTTTCCAAGACCGCACGCCGTCTCTCGTGGCGCGACCTGTGGCAGCCGGGCCGCCAGTTCATCCCCATGCAGCCGGTCGGGGCGAACGTCCGCACGGTCAGCGTCTTCGTCGGGCTGCTTGGGGCCTTCCTGTGCCTCGGCTTCCTCGATACGCTCATCAAATGGCAGGTCTGGGAAGGTGCGCTTCCTCCGCCGAGGACTGGCGACAGCCCCGGCGTGCTCGCACAATACATCATCCTCTTCAGCAGCCTCTGGATGAGCGTCTGGCTGCTCGTGCTCTCCTGGCGTGACTACGTGATGACCACGCGCGGCCTCCACATCCGCCGGCTCGATCTCCCTGTTGAGAACGGCATCCGCGCCGCGCTTGAAGACAAGGATTTCCTGCTCGCCATCCAGCTCTACCGCCGCGCTGTCCCCGAAGCGGGCCGCGCCGAGGCGTCCGACTACGCCCTGCGCATCGCCGCCGAACTGCGCGAACGCGATCCGGCGAAATTCGAGGACGGCTTCGACTGCCCGCGCGGAATCAACTGGCCGCGCCTTCTCCTCGCCGCCGCCATCGGCATCGTCATTGCCATCGCGCTTTGGTTCATCATCCGCCCCGAGCGCCCCGGACAAGTGATCTACAGCGCCGCGTGCGGGCTGGCCTTCTCCGGCGCCATCGCATTCACCCGCCGCGCAAAAGGCTTCGCCGCCCGTGTGCTGCCCATCGGCGGAATCATGATCGCCTTCCAAATCGGCGGCCTCATCTGGTTTGGCGGCGACAAGAAGGCCAACGATCACCTCCTTGATTTCATGTTCGGCGTCATCCTCGGCCTCTCCATGATGCTCGCCGCCCGCAAACGCAGACCCTCCGCAGAGAATGAGAACAAGGCACCCCGCCAGTGCCCTCGCTGAATCACACACCCATTGTCACATCCCATGACTCCCGAAGCCCACGACTACCTCGCGAAGCGCTGCAAGGTGATGCGCCGCCTCATCCGCACGCACGGCCCCTGCACGCTCGTGCCGGAAGCCGGGCGCCCGCCATTCGAGTCGCTCGTGCGCGCCGTCGCGCATCAGCAGCTCAATGGCACCGCCGCGGAGACGATCCTGCGCCGCTTTCGCGCGCTCTTTCCAGGCAGGCGCTTCCCCTCCGCCGCGCTGCTCGCGACGGTGAAGGATGACGCCTTGCGCGCGGCCGGCTTTTCGTGGGCGAAAATCGCGGCGCTGCGCGACATCGCGGCGAAGACGCTCGACGGCACGATCCCCGGCTCCCGCGCAATCCGCGCCATGCCCGACGAGAAAATCATCGCGCGCCTCGTGCAGGTGCGTGGCGTTGGCCGCTGGACCGTCGAGATGATGCTCATCTTCAAGCTCGGCCGGCCCGACGTTTTTCCTGCCGATGACTTCGGCGTGCGTAATGGCTTCCGCATCGCGCACGGCCTCGACGACCTTCCGAAACCGAAAGATCTCCTGCTGCACGCCGAGCGCTGGCGTCCGCACGGCACGACCGCCGCCTGGTATCTCTGGCGCGCAGCCGACGCGGGCAGGCCGCAGCGCGCGATCCAGGGCGCGAACGCGTGAATATCCGCGCCCGCGCTGGATTTAGTCCGCGACACTCCCGGGCTCTCATGGTTTGAACACACCATGAACTCCTTCCGCCTCATTCACTCCCCACTCATCGCCACGTTCGTGACGTGCATCCTCGGCGCCACCGTGATGACCGGCGCTCTCGCGCAAGAACCGGCCAAGGCCGCGGCCCCCACGCCGGAGCAGGAGGCGAAATTCATCGCCACCCTTACCAATGCCACGCTCAAAGGCCGCTGGTGCGGAATCAAGGACGGGCAACTCACTCCCGAAAAGGAGGAGTCCTACGCCATCGCGAGCGTGACGAAGCTCGGCGGCGACAAATGGCAGATCAACGCCCGCCTCGCCTACGGCGGAAAGGACATCGAGCTGCCGATTTTCGTGCAGGTGAAATGGGCGGGCGACACGCCGGTCCTGGTCCTGGATAAAGTGAGCATGGGCACGTCGCGCACCTATTCCGCGCGGGTGATGATCTTCGAAAAGACCTACACGGGCTGGTGGACCGCCCCCGACCACGGCGGCATGCTCCACGGCCTCATCACGAACGGGAAGAACTGAGGCGCGGTCTTCCGCTCCACGTCGAGCCGCCTGCCGCAAGCGCTGCCGCAAGCGCCCTCCGGCTGTTGATTCCCTCCCCGGGCAGACAGCGGCGGCTTGCGCTGGGAGATACGGCCCGCCACTCTCCGGCCCGTGGCCTCGGCTAAACCCAAATCCCCGCCTGCCGCGTTCATCGATCGCTGGTCCAAGGCCGCGGCGAGTGAGCGCGCGAATGCCCAGCTCTTCCTCGCGGAATTGGCCGACCTTCTGGGCGTGCCGCGCCCCGGCAACGATCACGCCGAGGGCTACTCGTTCGAGTTCCCCGTCAAAATCCCCACTGGTCCCGACACGCACACCGACGGTCGCATCGACCTCTACCGCCGCGCCAGCTTCGTGCTGGAGGCGAAGCAATTCGCCGATGCAAAGACGGAGCCCACGGCGCTCGCGCTGGTCGCCGATCCGGGCGCGGGGAAAAAGAAATCCGGTCCCGTGCGCGGGAGCGATGCGTGGGACGATGCGATGTGGAAGGCCCGCGGTCAGGCCGAGCGTTACGCCCGGCATCTCCCCGAAGGCGAACCCGCCGCTCCCTTCCTCCTCGTCGTCGATGTCGGCCACAGCATCGAGGTCTTTGCCGACTTCACCCAGGCGGGCCGCGCCTACCAGGCTTATCCCGATCCGCGCAGCTTCCGCATCCGGCTCGAAGACTTGCGCGAGGAGAAAGTCCGCGAGCGGCTCCGGCGCATCTGGCTCGAACCCCTCTCGATCGACCCCGCCACGGTCAGCGCCGCCGTCACGCGCGAGATTGCCGGCTACCTCGCCACGCTCGCCAGTTCGTTGGAGGACGCCGGGCACACGCCGAAGCTCACCGCGGAATTCCTCACCCGCTGCCTCTTCTGCATGTTCGCGGAAGACGTGGGGCTCCTGCCGAAGGAAGGTTTCCGCGGTCTGCTCGAATCCCTGCGCGGCGCACCCGAGGGCTTCGTCCCGAAGCTCCGCCAGCTCTTCGCCGAGTTGCAGACCGGCACGGACTTCTCCGTCATCCTCAACAAGAAACTCCTCCGCTTCAATGGCGGCCTCTTCGAGGACGCCAGCGTGCTCCCGCTCGATGCCGACCAGCTCGCCATCCTCATCAAGGCCTCGCAGATGCAGTGGAAGGACGTCGAGCCCGCCATCTTCGGCACGCTCCTCGAACGCGCGCTCGATCCCGCCGAGCGCCACGCCCTCGGTGCGCATTACACGCCGCGCGCCTATGTCGAGCGGCTTGTCCTCCCCACCGTCGTCGAGCCGCTGCGCGCCGAATGGGAGGCCGTCCGCGCCGCCGCCCTCGTCCACGCGCAGAAGGGCGCGCTGCCCAAGGCCCGCGCCGAGATCACCCGCTTCCACGACCAGCTCTGCGAAGTCACCGTCCTCGACCCCGCGTGCGGCTCCGGCAATTTCCTCTACGTCACCCTGGAGCACCTCAAGCGGCTGGAGGGCGAAGTCCTCGATGTCGCCGCGGGC
>JBEBGK010000473.1:0-3911 GCA_040081515.1 Chthoniobacteraceae bacterium | reverse complement strand
CGCTGACACTTCGGGCAGCGTAATCGCGAAGGGCAGGGGCGGGCGACTCGCCTGCCGCGTTTCTTCGGGCGAGTTGCCCGATGTTCCGGCGAGTCGCCGGAATAGATCCATCCGCGGTTTGTGTTTCAGACGATCGGCGGAATGCTGTGGCGCTCGCACGATGATCAAGGAGATGGGGCGCCCCGCCCCGTGGGAGGTTCTTTGCACGGGGCGGGACGCCCGGGCTCCTTGGTGATGGGTGGACGGCTGCGTTTTGCATGCACAACGAGACGCGCTGGGAGCGACGCGTTCCACCGGCGCGGGAATGAGGGCTCATGACTCCGGTTACGGCTATCAGACCGGGAAACGGGCCGAGAGGTTGTCGGCCCCACATTGGGGGCTCATTACGCCGGTCACGGCGATCCGAGCGGGGGTATTTGCATCTTGGCAGCTTGTTGAATGACGCTCGGCGCGCCGTTCTTACTTCTTTGTCTTGCTCTTGCTCTTTTCCCGAGGCGTGAACACGAAATCGGGAATAAGAATAGAATTGAGAAGGACAAGAGTGGGCACTGCTCTCGCGGCGGCTTGACGCGTTGCGGCATCCCGCCATTCTCCGCCGCCGCATGAAGCTCGACGCCACACTCATCCGCAGGATCGCCGACAAGGTCGGGACTCCGTTCTGGTTTTACGATGCCGCCGTCATCCGGCAGCGGATTGCGGATGTGAAATTCATGACGAGCTCGCCGGGTGTGCAGGCGCGGTTCGCGATGAAGGCGTGTCCGGCGACGAAGGTGCTGCGCGAGATGGCGGCTGCGGGGATCTGGATCGATGCGGTCTCCGGCAATGAGGCGCTCCGCGCGCTGCGGGCCGGCCATGCGCCGGGGAATAATCCGCCGGTGGTCTGCTTCACGGCGGATGTCTTCCGCGACAATGCTCTCGAAGTCGTCCTGAAGAACAATCTGCTGCCGAACATCGGCTCGCCGGGAATGGTGAAGCAACTCGCCGAGGCGGGCTATCGTGGGCCGGTGAGCATCCGGGTGAATCCCGGCTTCGGCCACGGCCACGTGAACACCTGCGACACGGGAGGGCCTTCATCGAAGCACGGCATCTGGCATAGTGAACTCATGGCGGTGAAGGACGCGGTCGCCGGTGCTGGAATGTCGGTCGTGATGCTGCATGCGCACATCGGCAGCGGGCCGAAATTTGAGGAACTACACGCGAACCTGACGCGCCTCGCGCTCGATTTCCGCGACGTGGTGAAGCATTTCCCGCAGCTCACGGCGGTGAGCCTCGGCGGCGGCATCCCGCACAATTACCGCGAGCGCGACGCGCAGATCCCGATTGAGCCGTTGCATGAACTTTTCACCTCGTGCCAGCAGCGCATCAGCGCGGCGGCGGGACGGGCCATGCGGCTCGAAATCGAGCCGGGGCGATACTACGTCGCGCCTGCATGCACGCTGGTAACACGGGTGCATGACGTGAAGCGGACGCAGTCGAACGAGAAGGGGAGCGGCGCGACCTTTGCGATGGTGGATGCGGGCTTTGTGGACCTCGTGCGCCCGGCGATGTACGGGAGCTATCACCAGATCGAGATTCTGGGGAAGGAACACGAGGATCCGAACCAGGCGCGCGAGCCGATCGTCGTGGCGGGTCCGCTGTGCGAGAGCGGCGATGTCTTCACGCGCGGCGGTGCGGATGAGGAACTCGAGCCGCGTATGCTGCCCCGCCCCGTGGCGGGCGATCTCCTCGTGCTCCGCGACGCGGGCGCCTACGGCTACGCGATGAGCAGCAACTACAATTCCATCGGCAAAGCGCCGCAGGTTTGGGCGGAGCCGGATGGCACGCTGGAAGTGATCAGCCGCCGGGAGACGATCGAGGACATTCTCAGGGCGGAGACGAGCGAGCGGCTGTAGCCGTGGTAATCCAGTGTCGAGGGGGAGCGGCGGGAATGTGGGGCCGACAATTTGTCGGCCTGGTCCATCAGGCAAACTGCCGCGCTAGAGTCCTCCCGGCGTGTTTTATGACATTCGGGGAATCGGGCCGACGGGTCGTCGGCCCCACATTCATGCCTTCCGCGCAACGATGAATCCGCGGCCGACGGCGGTGGGCTGGTGATCGATCCACTCGAAGTCGAGTTCGCCGAGATAGGTGCGGTATTCGCCGAGCGAGTAGCATTTTCCCTCGGTGATGTTCATGAGCAGCGCGGAGTATTCGGCGATGTGCAGCGGGCCTGTCTTTTCGGCGTTGATGAAGGCGTCGTGGATGACGACGAGTCCGCCCGAGGGGAGGGCGTCGCGGGATTTTGCGAGCAGTGTCCGCACTTCCGGCACGTCCCAATCGTGCAGGACGTTCGACCACAGATGGACGTCGAAGCCAGTCGGCAGTGGGCCGTCAAAGATGTCGGCGGTGTGGACATTCACGCGCTCGGTGCAGCCTTGCTTCGCGATGCAGGCGGTCGCGATGCCATCGACGGGCGAGCGTTCGAGCACGGTGGCGCGCAGGTGCGGATTCTTCGCCGCGAGTGCGCACGCGTAGATGCCGCTTCCGCCGGCGAGGTCGAGGAGCGCCTTGTGGTTGGTGAGGTCCAACTTCTTCGCAAGCGCGGGGCCGAGCAGGATGCCGCGGCAATCCATCGCAGCGGTGAAGTGCGCGGCGAAATCGGGTCGCTTCATGGCCTCGGCCCATGCCTGCGGGTCGTAGCTGCCCCAGTTCGCGGGTTTGCCGGTCTTGAGGACTTTCAGCATGTCGAGCGTCGGCTGGCGGTCCTTCATCGAGGAATAGTACGGCGCGAGATTCCAGCGCGAGCCGGCGGTGAGATGCTCGCGGGCGCGGAGCGTGACGTGAAAGCATCCACCGTTCTGCTGCACGAGTCCCTGCGCGGTGAAGAGCGTCAGCATCACGTCGGCCGGGCGCGAGTGGATGCCGAAGTGCGCGGTGATCGCGGCGAAGGTGCTCGGGTTGTCGGCGAGCCACGTGAAGAAATCGAGGTGCGAGATGCCGACGGCGAGCAGGTCCACGGCGCTGATGCCGTCGCGGTAGCGGTAGATGGGAAGCGGGTCGGAGACGGGGTCGTCGAGGAGATGATTCATAGATGGGAAAGTCGGGGATGCTTTGATTTGCCCGCCTCCTGCCGTCGTCGGCAAATTTATACGAGGCGGAAGCGGGCGAGGTCCTGCGTGTCCACGATTCCGACCGGGCGGCCGGTGGCGTCCACGACGAGGAGATCGTCGATCCGATGGCGCTCGAGGATGTGGAGGACTTCGTAGGCGAGTGCGCCCGAGCGGACGGTGATGGGCTTCTTCGTGAGGAATGCGGTGACGGGCAGATCGAGGAGGTTGGGATTCTTTTCGAGGTGCCGCGCGAAATCGCCCTGCGTGAAAATCCCGGCGAGCGTCCCGTCGCCGGCGATGGCGACGGCGCATCCGGCGCGGCGGCGAGCCATTTCGAGGAGGACTTCGCGCACGACTTGCGAGGGCGTGATGCGGGCCATGTGGTCCGGCCCGCGCATGATCTGATCCGCAGTGAGCAGCAGGGTGCGTCCGAGTCTGCCGTTCGGGTGAAATCTGGCGAAGTCCTCGCGGGTGAAACCGCGTGCCTCGAGCAGTGTCATCGCGAGGGCGTCGCCGAGGATGAGCATCGCGGTGGTGCTCGCCGTCGGGGCGAGTTCGAGCGGGCACGCTTCGCGCTCGACGGAGGCGTCGAGGTGGATGTGGGCGTTCTTTGCGAGGAACGATTCGCGATTGCCGGTGATGGCGATGATGCGGACGTCGAGGCGCGCGAGGGCAGGGAAGACGTTCACGAGTTCGTCCGTCTCGCCGCTGTTGCTGAGGATGAGGACGATATCGCCGTCGCACACGATGCCGAGATCTCCGTGGAGTGCGTTGAGCGCATCGAGCACGACCGCGGGAGTGCCGGTGCTGGTGAGCGTGGCG